>JAKRSE010000001.1 GCA_022402505.1 Fimbriimonadaceae bacterium
CCCGACTTTCCCGTCGACCTGGGGGCCTCGTGGATCCATGATTCCGAGGGCAATCCCCTGGTCCCCTTGGCCGAGGAGGCGGGGCTCCAGGTTCGGCCCTCCGACCGCGAGGCGGTCTGGGTCATGCAGGGTGGCCGGCCTTGGACCGACGCGCAGTACGAGCGGGGTGGAGGCGTCACCGAACGCCTGGACCGAGAGCTGCTCCGCTCGTCGCTGGAGGATTCGGTGGCCGATGTGTTGGCCCGGGCGTCCGACGGGCTCTCCCCTGGCGATCGCCGGCTTCTGGAGATCTGGGCGTCTGCGGGAATCGCGGCCGACTTCGCCGGCCCTCTCAAGGACCTGGCGGCTGCCGAGCTGGATAAGGCCGGCGAGTTCTCCGGTCCGGACCTCCTGGTCGCGAACGGCTATGGCCGCCTGGCCGATCACCTGGCCAAGGACCGGAAAATCGTCCTCGACTTCCAGGTCGAGAAGATCAGTCTCGTCGGCCCAAAGGTGACGGTCGAGGGCCCGAAGGGGAAGCTTGAGGCGGACGCCTGCGTGGTCACCCTGCCCCTGGGGGTGCTGAAATCCGGGAGCGTCGCCTTCGCCCCTCCCCTCCCCCCAACCCATCTGGCGGCCATCGAGTCCATCGGCTTCGGCCTGCTGAACAAGTGCATCCTCCGGTTCGAGTCTCGGTTCTGGCCGGCGGAGGCGGAAGGCTTCTTCAACCTGCCTCCGGCGGGGCTCGACTGGCTTGACTGGGTGGATCTGACGACGCCGACCGGCCGGCCCGGACTGATGGGGTTGATCGGCGCCGACCCCGCGGAAGCGATGGAGGCCAGACAGGACGCGGTCGAATCCGCCTACGATGCCCTCCGGCAGATGTTCGGCAACGGAATCCCCCGGCCGGTCGCCTCCCAGATCACCCGATGGAGGTCGGACCCGCTGGCTCGCGGCTCCTATTCATTCCCCAAGCTCGGCGGAGGTTCGGAGATGCGAAAGGCCCTGGCCGAGCCCGTCGGCGAGAGGCTGATCTTTGCCGGAGAGGCCCTGTCGGTTCTGGACTACGGCACGGTCCACGGCGCCTTCCTCTCGGGGATCCAGGCGGCCGAGACCCTGGCCGGCCTGGCTCGCTGAATCGAGAAGGGAGCTCATCGGGTACGGCCGAAGAGGCGTTCCACCGTCAAGAAATCGCGCTCCAGAGTCTCGGGGTCGCTGCGCCAGTCGAAGATCGGGCCGATCCCTCCGTACTCCAAGGCGACCAGCTTCGGCTTCGGCCAGGCGCCGGCCTGGATGTGATGCGAACAGCGCCGGATCAGGTCCTCGTCGTCGGGGGTCAGGGGCATCGAATCGCCGAGTCGGCCCCGCACCAGATCGACCCCGCTGACGTGCATTTCGACCAGCCTTTCCACGGGAAGCCACTCGACGAACTCATGGGGGTCTTCCCGCAGGGTTCTCGCCGTGATCATGGCGTGGGCCGTATCCAGCAGAAAGCCGAAGGAGAACTCCTCCAGGAGGTTTCTGAGCAGCACCGGATCGCTGACGGGCTCGAGCCAGGGGTCGTCCTCGCCCCGGTAGACCACGTTCTCGCCGACAATCTGCCGACCCCCTGCCTCGCGGGCGATCCGTTCCGAGTTCCGCTGCCAACGCTCGAAGATCTCCTCCTCGTCTCCCCGGTCAAAGAGCCGTCGCTCCGCGTTCAGGTGGACGTTCCACCAAGGGGTGCCGGTCCGGTCGCTGAGCTCGCGCATCAGGCCGAAGTCCACGGCTGCCAGGTCGGGCGCACCGAGGTCGAGCGGAAGGTGGCAGTAGGCCGGCCCCGCCGCCAGGGCCTCCGCCACCCAGTCTGGATTGGTGTGGCATTTGTAGAGATCCGGCCGAATCCTGCCCTCGGCCGCCAGGCTGCGGGCGGAGGGCGACCAGTTGACGGCGAACTTCAAAACGCTTCCGTCCAGCGGATCGGCTCGACCGCTCCCGAGGCGAGGGCGGCGGCCAGGCGAGGATGGGTCCAGAGCCGGCGGTCGGCCTCCCGATTCCCTTCGATCTCTCCCGGCGGCGAGCCGAAGTGGGTCAGCGCGGCCATCTCCGGTCCGGAAGCAGCCGGGTGGGTGACGACCAGCTTCGGTTCCGAGTCCGCCGCCTCGGCGGCCGACAGCAGAGCCTCGGCCAGCCGGTCGGCGGAGGCGGATGCGCCGGCATAGTCCGGCTGCCAGTCGAGCCCAGGCGTCATGGGGGCGAAGAGCAGGCCCTTGCGGGCGGCGAACTCGGCGATTCCGGACCTCACCCCGGCGAGCCAGTCCAGGCCCATGTGGGTGTCGATGTAGGCGGGATGAAGGCCGGCGTCCGTCATCGCCTCGAACTGGGCGGCGAGCTCGGCCAAGACTTCGCCGAGGTGGAAGCCCCGCTCGTGCAGGTCCAGCGGCCTGGGCAGAAAAAAGCCGTCGGCGTCGGTGAGGCTGGGTGCGGAGGAGATCGGACCCCACCGGGGAGCGTCGAACTCAGAATTCAGGCAGAAATGGAGCCCGATGTCCACGCCCTCAAGGCCGCGCAGATCGTTCGCCGCCTCGCGAAAGAAGAGGCCGCACGCCATCACCGAGAGGTTCTTGAGGGTTCCGGCGCGGACTCCTTCCAACATCGCGGGGATGGCGGCGCGGTAGGAGCCGGCATCGTCGGCGCGGGTGATGAGGCGGGCCATGCCCCGATTGTGGACCGGTCAGGCCGCCAGATTCGCCTGCGTGGCCTGCAGCGTCATCGGCGCCCGGCCTTCCAGGTCGATCTGGGTGAAGAGGCAGCTCCGGCCGTGCATTTCGCCGCTCCGCGAGTCTCGGCCCTGCCATCCGATGCCTGCCGGAGTGGCGAGGGTCAGCCCGGGCACGGCGATCTCGGACTCAAGTCGGACTCCGGACGGAGTGCCCTCCATGGCCGTAGACCTCCGGCCGACGACGAATCGGGCCAGCTGGTCGGGTGAGAGCGGGAGCATCTGGTGCTGCCGAGCCGTCATGTAGAGGCTCTGGAGCATCCGGTTGAAGTCTTCCTCCGCCATCTCGGTGGAGAGGCTGACCAGCAGCGAGCCGCTGAGTCGGGCGACCTGACCGGCAGCGGCGACCAGGAAGGGCTGATGTCCGCCCGGGATGTGGAGCGCGCCGGGCAGGGAAGCGAGACGCCGGAGCCGGCCCTGGGGACTTCCGGCAAAGAAGGGGCGGGTCGTGCCGAAGAGGAAGCCGGTCGTTCCCGGCTGGCGGCCGCATCGGTGGGCCTCGCCCATGATTCCGATGGCTTCCGCCGCCGGTCCCCACTCGGGATCGGCCGGCCACCGTCCGTTTTCCAGGCGCACCAGGGGCACGCCCGTCTGGCCGAAGAGCCGGCCAAGGCTCTGGGATTGAAGTCTGAGGTCGTCGAGGCTGCCGTCGCGGGCGAGCAGGCCGACTCCCTGATCTGCGCCTCGCAGGGTCCGGACGAAGGCCGCGCCTGGTCCGGGGGCCGGAAAGAGCCAGCAGGATCGAAGGCCGAAGCGGAGCATGGCGCGGAGGCGTCGCTCTCGGTCTTCCGCCTCCGTGCCCGGGTCTTCGATCAGCACGCTCAAGACGGCGGCCCGGTGGGCCGGAAGGGGATGGAGAAGGAGCCAGGGCCGGCCGACGGATTCCACCGCCGCCAGAACCACGCGGATCCAGGCGTCGGCCAGGAGGTCGGCGTAGGGGCGGGCGAAGACGGGAGTGCCGCCGGAATCCTGCCGATCCTCCGCCCAGTCGAGGGCGGTCCGGTCTTCGGCGCGGCTGATTCCATCGGCGGTGAAGGCGGAGCCGTCTCCCGGGCCGACCGCGTCGCCGCATCCTCCGGCACCGCCCAGCATCAAGCCGAGGGTCCGGCCGAGGTCGGGAGCGAAGAACCAGACGCGATCCTTGCGGGTGATCAGAGGATGGCCGTCGGCCGATTCGGCGAGGATTTTGGCCTCTCCGGCCCCGACCCTCGGGCCGCCGAAGAAGCGTCCCCCCTCAAGGTCGCCGGGCTGGA
>JAKRSE010000002.1 GCA_022402505.1 Fimbriimonadaceae bacterium
TTGAGCGGTTCGAGTCGGATGCGTCCGGTGGACCTGGAGATCCGGGCGAGGGATGGGTCGGCCAGCGAGACGGAGGCGGTCCTGGCGCGGGAGCCGACCAGGACGAGAGCGGCCGGGCGGTCGTTCCTGGCATCCAGGCTTCGGCGATCCGTCCGAAGCGGCGGCAGGTCGATGGCCTCGGCCAGGTTCCTGGCCCAGGTCCGGGCGACGGCCTCGGGGGTTGAGTTCTGGGCGGAGGCTTCTTCGGCGGTGACGGTGACGATGATGCGGTCGCCGACCTTGACCATGGCGCGGCCGGAGGCGGCCTCGGAGGTGGGCCGGGAGGATGCTCCGGCTTCGGTCAGGGTGGCGGCGGCTTCGCGGATTCGGGCTTCTGGAGCACGCCCGGCAAAGGAGGTTCGGAGCCGCAGGACGGTCTGCTCGTTGACGATCAGGGCCGCGCCTTCCGTTCGGACGTCCATCGCCCAGGCTCCGGCTCCTGCCAGGCTCGCCGCTAGTATCAATGGAATCCGATGCACGCTTTGATATGTGACGCCGGCCGGCTGCCCGGAGTCTCACCGGGACCGGTCGAACGGCCGGGTGCGGGACGGCGTGAGGGAGGGATGTGACGCAACGACGATTCGGCTTCGCCATCGAACCCAGCCGGGCAGACGAGGCCAAAGGGGTGGACATCCGGCGGAGCATCGGGACGGACCGAATGGTCTATCTGGACCCGATCCTTCTTTGCGATCATCTGCGGCTGGATCATGTGCCGGGGATCGGCCGGATGGGCTTTCCGCGCCATCCGCACCGGGGGATCACGACGTTCACGGTCGTTCTGCGGGGTGTGATGCACCATCGCGACTCGCTCGGCAACGTGAGCGCGGTGGGTCCGGGAGGGATTCAGGTGATGCAGGCGGGGAGCGGACTCTTTCACGAGGAGATGATGGAGTCGGAGGGTTCGGGGGTGGAGGTGGTCCAGCTCTGGTTCAACCATCCAAACGACCGGCGACTTCTCCCGCCTGCCTACACGGCTCATCCGGCCGAGTCGTTGCCGAAGGTCGAGTTGGGTCCGGCTTCGTTGACGGTCGCGGCGGGGCGGTTCGGCGAGGCGAGCGGGCCTTCGCAGGAGGTGGAGGCCCGGCCGAATGTCGGCGTCCTTCGTTGGGCGGAAGCCGGATCGGTGGTGCTGGCGGTCGGCGAGGAAGACCAGGTCTTCGCCTGTCTGGTCTCCGGGAGCCTGGAGACGGAAGACGGCCTTCAGACGGGACCATTGGGGCTGGTGTGGGAAGAGGAGGGCGATTCCATAAACCTGGTTGGGACGGCCGGGACGGAGCTGGTCATCGTTTCGGCTCCGAAGCTGAATCAGCCCTTTGTGCAGTACCGGAGTTCGGTGCTGGGCTCGGTGACGGAGGCGGCCCAGGCGGTCCGCGACCTTCGGGACGGGACCTTCACGGATCATCCGGTCCAGTTCAATTGAGCGGGACCGACATGAAAGAGCCCGGACGTCGATGACGGTCCGGGCTCTCGAGTGTATCGGGATTTTCCGGCTTTAGAACCGGAAGCCGAACTGGACGCCGAGGGCGCTCGCGCGGGCTCCGTTGGCTTCGTCGGTGTAGAGCAGGAAGGCTTCGGCGTTCAGCTTTTCGCTGAGGGTGATGCCGTAGCCGCCGCGCAGGGCCAGGACGTTGCGGGACTGGGTGATGTCGACCGAGGCGAGGCCGAGGCCGCCGAAGAAGTAGCCGCTGCCGGCTTCATCCAGGAAGAATCGGTGATTGATGAGGAGGGGGAAGGCGTTGCCCTTGCCGCCGCCGATGCTCTTGCCGAACCAGTCGATGGAGATGTAGGACTCTCCGCCGGCCAGAAGCGGGGTGGTCAGGAAGAAGTCCACACCCACGTTGAAGAAGTTGTCCACCACGTTGCGGGTGTTGGAATCGAGCGGGTAGGCATAGCCCAGCCGCAATCCCAGATTCGTCGGCGTTTCGAAAACGCTGGACTGAGCCAGAGCTCCGCCCGCCAGGGCCGCCAGGGCCGCCATGCCAATGACTCGCTTCATCCTCTTTATCTCCGAGCGGTACGGCAGGTGCGCCGCTTTCGCTCCCGGTCATTGTACTGCCTCGGCGGCCTCCGGGTCAAAGGGGTCGGTACACTCCCGGCCCGAATGTCGGAGTTCGTTCTGGAGATCGGGTGCGAAGAGCTGCCCGCCTCACAGGTCTCTCGGGCTGCGGGCCGGCTGGCCTCGGGCCTGGTCGATCGCCTTGCGGAGGCGGGTTTGGCGGGGTCGGTCCGGTCTTTGGCAACGCCTCGACGACTGATCGTGATCGGAGAGGGCTTCCCGGCGGTGGCGGGGGATGAGGTCCGGCGGCAGCGGGGGCCGAGTCTTTCGGCTGCCTACGATTCGGACGGCCGACCGACGAAGGCGTTGGAGGGATTCTGCCGGGGGCAGGGGATCGAGCCGGGGGCGGTCGAAGCGGACGGAGAGTACGTCTGGACCACCAAAGTGATTCCGGGTCGTTCGCTTTCCGAAATTCTTGCCGAAGCCGCGCCTGCCGCTCTTGGGGCGGTTCCGTTCGACAAGACGATGCGGTGGGGGACCGGCTCGCTCCGATTCGCGAGGCCGATTCGGTGGATTCTGGCCCTATGCGATGGAGAGGTGGTGCCCTTCTCGTTCGGGACCGTCGCCTCGGGAAGCGTAAGCCGCGGGCACCGTTTCCTTGCCCCCGAAGAGTTTTCAGTCTCTTCGGCTTCCGAACTTCTTGAGGGTCTGCTGAAGAGGTTCGTTCAGCCGGACTCGGCCGTTCGTGAGGAGTTGATTCGCAAGGAAACCGAAAGGATTGCCGAAGGCCTCGCCCAGTTGGAAGACGCCTTGGTCGATGAGAACGTCCAGTTGACCGAGTGGCCGATGCCCACTCTGGGCGAGTTTCGCGAGGATTTTCTGGCCCTTCCCGAGCCGGTGCTCATCACGGCGATGGCCAAGCACGAGAAGATGTTTCCGGTGCGCGGTGCGGATGGGCGGCTGGTGAACCGCTTCGTCTTCGTGCGGAACGGCGGCGACGAGGCCACGGTGGCCCGGGGCGCCGCCTGGGTCCTGAATGCCCGGTTCAACGACGCCAAGTTCTTTTTCGACGAGGACGCCCGCTGGAGCCTGAACGACTTCCTTTCGAAGACGGAGGCGATGTCGTTCCAGGAGGGTCTGGGCACGGTGCGGATGAGGGCGGATCGGCTGGCCGGCCTGGCCGAGGCGATGGCCCCCGCCGGGAGCGAGGCGGCGCTTCGGACGGCGGGACTCTATGCCAAGGCCGACCTTGCGAGCGGACTGGTCGGTGAGCTGGCCTCCCTGCAGGGGGTCGTGGGGGCGGAGTACGGTCTGCGCGACGGCCTCGATCCGGTCGCCTGTCGGGCGATTCGCGGCCACTACGGTCTCGATCCGGAGTCGGCGGAAGCCCGGATTTTGATGGCGGCCGATCAGCTGGACAAGCTCGTCGGGTTCCTGGGTCTGGGCATGGCTCCGACCGGGAGCAGCGACCCCTATGCTCTGCGCCGGGCGGCCGGGCTGCTTCTGGAGGCGGGTCTGCTTCCCGGAGCTCCGACCGGCGGCTGGGCGAGGTTCGTGCCGACGGCCCTGGCAGTCTATGCGGAGCAGGGGATTGCGCTCGATGGGGAGGCGGTGGAGACGGGCCTTGCGGCTCTGGCTCGGCAGCGTTGGACGGCCCTCCTGGCCGAGCACGATCACGACGTCCGAGAGGCGACGCTGGAATCGGGCGATCTGCTGAACGCTCCGGAGGTGTCGCGGCGGGCACGGGAAACGGCGGCGATCAAGTTCGACTCGGGCCTGGTCGGCGCTCTGCTCCGGCCCGTCAACCTGGCGGCCTCGGCGAGGCAGAAGGGGCTGACGATCCCGACGACGGGCGACTCGACTCTCCTGACCACCCCGGCTGAGGCGGGTCTGAAGGACGCTCTTGCCGGCCTGGCCGGACCCTTGGGTTC
>JAKRSE010000011.1 GCA_022402505.1 Fimbriimonadaceae bacterium
GGGATTCAGCCTGGCAGAGGCGGGAGCCGACAGCTTTGTCCCGGTCCGCCTGTCCGGTCTGGTCGCAGCGGTCCGGTCGGAGGATCGGCTTTCTGATGAGGAGGTGACCCGCACCCTGACCAGGGCCGTCGCCGACGACCGAGGCCTGCGTCCCAGCGTCGAGTCCTTCATGCATGCCGACCTGCTGGACCTGCCCGGAGTGAACTGGGTGGCCCATTCCCATCCCGAACCGCTCCTCTCTCTGCTCGGGCTCCGGCGGGCTCGGGAGCTGGCCAAGCTTCGGCTCTTTCCGGACGAGATCGTCTGCTGCGGCCCGCAGTCGGCCTTCGTCCCCTATGTGGACCCCGGCCTGATGCTCGCCCGTGCCATCCGAACCTCGGTCGCCGCCTACGTGGAGGTCTGGGGCGAGTGGCCGAAGACCATCTGGATGCAGAACCACGGCCTGATCAGCCTGGGCGGGACGGCGGACGAGGCGCTTGCAGGAACGAGGATGGCCATCAAAGCGGCCCGAGCCTGGCTCGGCATGCTCCAGACCGGAGAAGAGTTCACGCCCCTCAGCATCCAGGATGTCAACCGGATCCATCGCCGCCCGGACGAGCACTACCGACAGGAACTGCTCCGGCGTCTGCGGGGCTGAAAAGTCGGGTCAGAGGAATGCCGACAGGCTCCCCCATATTCATGGAGGAGCCTGTCGGTCCTTTTCGGGCGGGGGCCTATCGGAGGCCGAAGATCTGGCGAGCCTTGAGCACCTCGCCCAGCACCTGCTGCGGCGAAGAGTAGCCCAGGAACTCATGCCGAACGGCTCCGTCCGGGCTCACGAACTTGATGTTCGGCATGGCCGAGACCTGGTATCGAGCCGCCAGAGCGGGCTCTCGGTCCACATCGACCTTGGCCAGGATCATGCCCTTCGTGGCCTCCTTGAAGGCGGGAAGGCGGAAGACCTGCGCCTCCATCATCTTGCAGGGCCCGCACCACTCGGCCATGAAGTCGATCATCACGGGACGGTCGAGCATGCGGGCCGCCTCCATCGCCTGGTCGAACTTCAGCCACTTGCCTTCCAGAAGAGCAGCCTGGTCCACTTCCCGCGCTCCGGCCGGAGCATTGAACTGGAAGCTGGAGGCCTCGACGGAGCCGATCTGCACCTGGGTCGCCGTGAGGACACGGAGGGTGGATCGGTTGGAGGGATCGACGGTCGTGATCTGCATCTGGCGGACCACACCGTCCTTCGGATCGGCATAGAAGACCAGGTCCGCCGCGCCCAGCTTGGCGGAGACGCCCTTGCGGTTGTTGCGGTTCGGGGCGGGTCGGACGGAGGTCAGTCCCGACAGGGCCTCGGCATCCAGGAAGGGACGCCAGGCGGCGAAGTCGGTGCCGCCCATCTCGCTGAGGATCCCCTCCTTGGTCTGGGGCTTCTTGAAGTAGACGTTCTCGCCCTTGAGGAAGACGGTGAGGTTCGTGCCGTCGGCGGTCACGATCCGGTCGGCCGACTCCAGCCTCATCCGATCCGGACGGGCCAGAGCGAGGTTGTACCGCTCGATCCCTCCGCCGATCGTCTGGACCTGGAAGTCCACCTTCAGGGATTCGGCCGACTGCAGGGTCTGAACATGGGTTTCCAGCGGCCCGGAAGAGGCCATGAGAGCGATGGAGAGTGCTCCGGCAAGCATGATTCCATTCTAACACCATGGGCCGGCCCGGGGGTTCCGTCTGCCGGGGGTTCCGCCGGATAGAATGAGGTTCGTGAGACGGTTCTGGCCACCGGCGGTCATCCTGATCCTGTTTGCGGTTTGCGGGATCGTCTACTCGACCGTCACGCCCTACCGCACGGCCGGCATCCTCCTGAGCCAGCGGGACGCGGAAGGAAATCCTCAACAGGTCGCCGATGTCGGCGCGCCCGACGAGCGGCAGCACGCCAACTACATCCTTCGGCTTCAGGAAGGCCGCGGGCTTCCCGTTCTCGACCCGAAGGACCCCGAACTCTACGAGAACTACCAGGCCCACCAGCCGCCCCTCTACTACGGGATCGCGGCGGCGGTCGGCCGGGTGGTCGGGAGCGACCTGGCCGATCCCAAAGGCGGCCTGGGGCTGAGGCTGTTCAGCGTCCTGCTGGGCTGTCTGACGATCTGCGGAATCTGGAGCCTGGTCCGCTGGGGTTCGGGCCGCGACCTGCCCGCCCACTGCGCCGCCCTCTTCGGCCTGATGCCGATGTTCGTGAGCCTGAACTCGTCCATCAGCAACGACCCGCTCCTCTTCTGCCTCATGACCTGGTCTCTCGCCTTCCTCATCAAGGCCGTGAGGGACGGATTCCCCTGGGGACCGGCCCTGGCGGCGGGTGCGCTTGCCGGCCTGGTAATCCTCACCAAGACCACGGCCGTCAGCATGCTTCCCCTCTTCGTGGCGGCGGGATGGCCCGCCTGGCAGTCGGGCCGCCTGAAGACCGGAGCCTGGCTGGGAATGATCGGGCTCGCCCTGGCGATGGCCGCTCCCTGGTGGTTCCGAAATCTGCAGGTCTACGGCGACCCCCTCGCGATGAACGCCTTCCGGGCCAGCTTCACGGGCTCGGCTCAGGCAGCGGCCTTCATCGAGGGTTTCGGCGCCTTCGGGTACTGGACTCAGTGGGTGGCATGGTGGACGTTCCGCAGCCTGGTCGGCCTGTTCGGCTACATGGACATCCCGCTCTTTTCCGGTGAGTCCAGCTCGACCCTCTACCTGGCGGTCCTGCTTCCCCTCGGCCTGGTGTTCGCGGCCGGAGTCCTCCGCCGTCTGGTCCACGAAGATCAGACCGGACCGATCGGCGAGGACGAGACGGAAGAGGTCCCTGGATTCGGCCTTCTCCTCGGCGTCCTGCTGACCGTCATCATCCTCCTCTTCATCCAGTTCAACCGAACCTATTTCCAGGGCCAGGCCCGCTACCTTTATCCGGCGGTCGGTCCCATCGCCGGATTCTTCGGGCTCGGCGCTGCAATGATCGGGCGGAGGGCTCCCTGGCTGACCTGGGGGATCCTGCTCGTAGGATTCGTGGTCCTGAACATGGTCGCCGTCTCGGCCATTCGAGAGGGTTTTCCGCTGCGGGTCCTGTCGGGTTGATTCGGGGAGGCCGGTTTGGGTTGACTCAAGCCGCGCCATGGAGTTCTCATTCACCCGCCTCAAGCTCAAGAAGGTCTACCCCTTGGCGATCAGCCGAGGATCGAGCGACGGATCGCAGAACCTCTTCGTGAAGGTTCGCGACGGCGACTTCACGGGAGTGGGCGAGGCGGCTCCGGCCACTGCCGACGTCGAGACCTTGGCGAAGGAGGCCGTTCCGAGCCTGGAGGCCCTCATCGCCTCTCGGGCGCCGGAGATGGGCCCCTGGGCCTGCTGGCAGCGCGGACGTCAGATGAGCGTCCATCCGGCGGCCCTGGCGGCGATCGACATCGCCCTCTGGGATCTGCTGGCGCGAAAGGCGGGTCTGCCGCTCCACCGAATGCTTGGCCTGGAACGGGGCGTCATCCAGACCAGCGTGACGGTGGGGATCAATCCGCCGGACCGCGTGGCCGAGCTCGTCCCGGAGATGCTCCATCGCTGGAAGGCTCGGGTGCTGAAGGTGAAGCTGGGGAGCCCGGCAGGCATCGATCACGACCAGGAGAGCTACGTCGCCGCATGGAAGCCCGCCCGCTCGCTCGGGGTGCCGATCCGGGTGGATGCCAACGGGGGCTGGTCCCCTGCCGATGCTGAAAAGATGATGCGGTTCCTGGCCGAACGGGACTGCGACTTTGTCGAGCAGCCTCTGGCTCGCGGCCAGGAGGACGCCCTCCCCGAGCTCTTCGCCCGCCGACCGCTGCCGATCTGGCTGGATGAGACGGTCCAGTCTTCCGGAGACATTCCGCCGATCGCGGACCGATGCGACGGGGGCAAC
>JAKRSE010000102.1 GCA_022402505.1 Fimbriimonadaceae bacterium
TGACCTTCCCCCTTCGGATGCCCGGTCTCGGCTGGAGGTCCGGGTCGTCACCTGCCTCAACCTGCTCGACCGTGCCGACGACGTGATTCAGGAAGCCGAGCGGATCCTGGAGTACGAGACCAATCCTCACCGTCGCCGAATCCTCCTGCTCAACCTCTCCTGGGAGCTGATGCAGCTCGGCCGCGCACCGGAGGCCTTCAGCGCGATCGAAGGGGCGATCCAGCTCGCGGAAGAGACGGGCTTCGAATACGATGCCTGGCAGTGCCGAGCCCAGCGCGCCGCCTTTCTCCATCTCCAGGGCCGGAGCGAAGAGGCGATCCCCATCCTCCAGGAGGCCGTCGATCATCTTCGGGAGGCCGATCAAGGGCGGGTCGATCGCGACGCGCTGACGATCGAGACGAATCTCGCCCTCGCCCTGGTCGAGGTCGGACGACGGGAGGAGGCGACGGATCGCCTGAGCCGGCTTCGGGCGGCGGCCCTTCCGCACGGGCTCAACGAGGTCCTGGCCCTCTGCGAACCCGCGCTGGGGCTCTGCCTGGCCCACGACCGGCGACCGGCGGAAGCGGCGCAGGTCCTCATCGCGGGCCTCCGCTCCGCCTATCGCACCTCCCACGGAAGCGCGGTCGAGGCGGTCGGCTGCTCGGCGGAGGCGTTGGCTCTCTGGGGCTCCCCGGAGGCGGCCGGCCTGGCCGAAGCGTGGCACGACCTGGCCGCCGGTCGAAGGCGGATCCTCCATGCCCCGTCTCGGAATCGGGCCGAAGCTCTCGGACTGGCCGGTCGAACCCCTCATCCCCCCGCCGACCTCCTGCAGGTGGTCCGAGAAACAACCCGTGCCCTCGGCCGCCACCATCCCCTTTCGGGCTCTTGAACTTGCTGCCGGCTGGGTCGGTAATCTTCCGAAGAAGGAGTATGGATCGCAGGGAGAGGAGGATGGCGGAGCTGGAGGCCGCCTGGATTCATGGTTCCGAGCACCGGGATGAAATCCTTCGAAGCGAGGTCTGCGGATGCTTCCGTTGCCGCCGAATCTTCCCGCCGGAGGCGATCGAGTCCTGGACGGATGACGAGGAAACGGCGCTCTGTCCTCATTGCGGAGTGGACTCCGTCCTCGGCTCCGCCTCCGGCTTTCCCATCACCCCCGACTTTCTCGGCCGGATGAAGCGGCACTGGTTCGGCAGGACGAGGTTCTGAGTTCGATCAGACTCGAGCCGGACCTTCTGGAATCCGCTTCTCCGGTGGTCCTGGGGCCCCGACAGCCACTGCCCGGTCCTGTGAAGCCCGTCCGCGAAGCCGGGACGGTTCGCACAGTGCCACCCAGGGCACGGGTTGCGTGCCATAGTCCGCATGTGGATGGAAGCGAGACCGGGGTTCCGGGCACGGCGGTCCGGAGTTTGAGCGACGACGATCGGGAGGCGCTGCGTCGTCTGTATCTTCAAGCCGCCGTGTCACCGGTGGCCGATTTTGAGAATCTCTCCCAGCCGGCCTTCTGCGGGGACTATGGAGAGGCCGCGCCCGACTGGCGGATCGGACCCTTCGTTCAGGATGAGTCCATGACGTTCACCAAGACCCGTCCGTGGGATGATCCGACGGGGATCGGATGGACCTCCAGCGTCCTGGCCAATCCGACGATGATCGAGCACGAGGGCCTTCTCCACATGTTCTACCGTGCCAACCCAAGCAAGGAGTCCCTTGGGGGAAGAGTCGGCCACGCCGTCTTCGGCCCCGATGGTCGCTGGACCGATCTGTCCGGGCCCCCGGTTCTGTATCCAGAGACATCAGACGAAGTTGGGTCGTTGGAAGACCCCAAGATCTATCGCGTCGGCGAGGTCTATCACCTCTTCTACAATTCAGTTTGGTTCCCGGAGCCGAGTGTTGCGGCGGCGATTCGACAGGGCGGGCGCGACTGGGGGGCCACCGTTGTCACAAAACATGCGGTCTCGCGGGACCTGGTCCATTTTGATCGCCTGGGGCAGGTCGTCCCCTACGAGGTTTCTCAGGGGTGGTCCAAGGGCGCGGTGATTCCTCGAAGCCCGCATGGCGAGGCCGTGCCGATCAGGGGTCGGTACTTGATGTTCCTCAGCGAGGGGTGCGGCGACCGACAGGTTATCGGCTCGTCCGTCGACATGATTGATTGGGAGTTCGAAGCCGCCGAGTATCTCACCTTGCCGAAGGAGATGGGTCGGCTCGCCGAGGTCGCCTGTTGCGTGGCCGACTTCGAGCCGACCGGCCGAATGCTGGTCTTGGACTTCTTCTACCGCGACCCTCAAGGCGAATGGAGGGCGGGGCAGGCCCTCTATGATCACGAGCGACTCGATCGGCCCCTCGAGATCTGCACCGGGGGCTCTCTGGCCTGGGGAGGCCTTCTTCGGCACCAAGGCGCCTGGCTGGTGATGCAGGGATGGGACAGCCCCGCGGATCGGCAGGAGATGTACGCCTACCGGTCCAGAAGCTGAGTCGCACAAGGCGGTTCCTGGCCTCTGGACCTTTGCAGGCTGCATGGGTAGAACCGGGCCTCCTCCTGGAACCGAGGCCGAGGCGAGCTCTTGACCCGCGGAATGGGTTGATCCGGTAGGATCGCATCCAGACATGAGCCTCGCCGACCATTTCCAGGAGCATGGCTACGCCGTCGCCCGTTCGCTGTTCAGCCCGGATGAGACGGCGGCGCTGGAGTCTGAGTTCGACCGGATCGTCGCCCAGATCAGCGCCGCCGGGGAAGCTGTGAATGCCCGGTGGTCGGGGCCGGAGATGGACCGGATGGGCGCCGCCGAGACCGTCGTCCTGCACACCCACAACGTCCAGAGGTACTCGGCCGCCTGGATGCAGGCCCTGCTCCACCCAAGGTTTCTCGCCGCCGGAACGGAGATTCTGGGGCCGGACGTGATCCTCCATCACACCAAGCTCTTCCAGAAGCCGGCCGAGATGGGTTCGCCGTTTCCGATGCACCAAGACTGGGAGTACTTTCCAAGCGAGCTGGACACGATGCTCGCTGCCGTCATCCATCTGAGTCCCGCAACCGACGAGATGGGCTGCCTCCGCGTCTACCCAGGCTCGCACCGGATCGGCAGGGTGTCCGAATCCC
>JAKRSE010000103.1 GCA_022402505.1 Fimbriimonadaceae bacterium
AGTTCGTGCCTCTGGACCGGCTTTCGGCCCGCCTGGCCGATGGCGGTCCGCTTCCTCCCCGGTCCGTCGCCATCACCTTCGCCGACAACTACCGAGGCTTCTTGATCCACGCCTGGCCGATCCTGAAGGAGCGGGGCATTCCGGTGACCCTCTTCGTGCATACCGGCCACGTCGGATCGCAGAAGGGGCGGCCGAAGATGACCTGGGAGGAGCTTCGGACCCTGGCCGCCGATCCGCTGATCAGCGTCCAGAGCCAGACGGTCAGCCATCCTCCGGACCTGACGAAGCTGACGGATGAGCAGCTCGCGGCCGAGTTTGCCGACAGCCGGGATGCCATCCGCCGGGAGCTTGGGGAGCGGCCGCCGATGATCGCTTACCCCAGCGGGAAGTTCGACGAGCGGGTGGCTCGGCTGGCGCGGGAGGCGGGCTACGACTTCGGCTTTACCGAAGAGCAGACTCCGGCCGAAGCCTCGCCGGACCTGATGCGGATCGCCCGGTACGTCCACACCAAGTGGAAGGAAGCGATGGCCGATGCCGACCGTCCCTGAGCCTTCCTGGCACGCCCGCCTCAGCCCCTGGGTGAATGACCCGATCCCCTTCTGGTGGGAGGGCGTCTGGCACGTCTTTCTCCAGCACAATCCTGATGGGCCGAACTTCGGGCGGATGTGCTGGGGCCACGTCTCTTCTCCGGACCTGCAGAACTGGACCGAGCACCCGATCGCACTCGCTCCGGGGACACGGTGGGATGCCGAGGGGGTTTGGACCGGATGCGTGGTCCGGCATGAGGGGAGGTTCTGGATGTTCTACACCGGGATCTCGTCGTTCGCGCCCTTGACCCAGCATCAATGCCTGGCCTGGAGCGAGGATCTGATCACCTGGACCCGCCGGGAGGAGCCGCTGATGGCTCAGCCGCCGCCGAGCTTTGGGCTCTGCTTTCGAGACCCGCATGTGTTCCGCTGCGGTGATCGGTGGAAGATGGCCGTCGGCAGCCAGACGGAACGGGGCGGGGCGGTCCTGCTCTATGGCTCCCAGGACCTCCTCGATTGGGAGTTCGAGGGGCCGCTTTGGGAGGCCGAGGGCGATGACGTCGGCTTCGACTGCGAGTGCCCGGACTTCTTCCCGTTCGGAGAGACGTGGGTCCTGATCAGCTCCCGGGGGTCGGTGCATTGGCAGGCCGGGTCGTTCGATGGATCGCGGTTCGTGCCGCAGGATCGTGGGCTGTGCGACGGCGAGAGGGTCGATGCGACTCCGGAGGATGTTCGGTTCGCGCCGTTCTATGCCGCAAAATCAGCGGTCGATGGGTCCGGCCGACGTCTTCTCTTCGGCTGGGGGACGGGAGCCGCCGGGCCGGGGTGGCGGGGGATGACCTGCACGCCCCGGGTCGTTTCTGCCGGGCCCGACGGACTTCCGCTGTTCTCGATCCCCGCCGAGCTGGCGGACAGGTTTGTTCCTTTGGAAGGAGGCTTCCAGGCGGCAGACGGCCCGCTGGTCGAGAGGATCGACTCAGCGGGCCGCTGGAACACCTCGTTCCTGCCGGCCGAGTGAACCCGGGCCGGCAGGACCGCTTCAGAAGGAGACGTCGATCGGCTCTTCCTTCTTCGTCTCCGCCGACTTGTAGAGGGCGTCGAAGATGGCGTTGAGGTAGAGGCCGTTTTCGCCGGGAACCGGGGAGGGCAGGTCTTCGCGGATCGCCTTGATGAAGGCCTTCACCTCGTCAACGTGCGCACTCTCGACATGCGGAACGCTCGCCCCGACCATGTTGAACAGCTGCCCGTCCTGCTCGGTGTAGATCTTGACCGGGTCGGCGCCCCACGGATTCAGGTCCATTCCCGCCTTGGTGCCGAAGAAGCTCGCCTTGAACGGGTCCCCGTCCAGATTCGCCATGAAGCTGGACTCCAGGCTGACGACGGCTCCGTTCTCGAACCGGATCAGGCCGACGGCGAAGTCTTCCACCGTGAACTTGGTCCGATCGTAGTCGCCCCACGGGTTGTAGAGACCCGGAGTCTTGCCGAGGATGTCCCACGTCTGACCCGAGGCGCTCACCGGCTTGGGATAGCCCATCAGGTACAGGGTGAAGTCGAGGATGTGGACGCCGATGTCGATCAGCGGGCCGCCTCCCTGCTGGTCCTTGTGGATGAAGACTCCCCAGGCGGGAACGCCTCGGCGTCGGAGAGCCCAGGCCCGAGCGTAGTAGATGTCGCCCATGTTGCCGCCGTCGATGTACTGCTTGGCGAATCGGGCGGCTCCCGTGAACCGGTTCTGAAGGGCGACCTGGAGAATCTTCTTGTTCTCGCGGGCAGCGGCGCACATGCGGCGGCACTCGTCGGCGTTCATTCCCAGCGGCTTTTCGCAGAGAACGTGCTTGCCCGCGTTGAGGGCGTCCACCGTCGGCTCGACGTGATACTTGTTCGGCGTCGTGACCGAAACGGCGTCCAGCTCGCTGTCGGTCAGCATCTGCTTGTAGTCCGTCGTGATCTGGGGCTTGGCTCCGCCGGCCTCCACGACCTTGGCAGCCGCCTTCTCGGCGACCTCCTGGTTCACGTCGCAGATCCAGACGACTTCGCATTCGTCGGGGATCGAATGGTAGCCTCGAAGGTGGGCACCCTGGGCGATTCCGCCCGCTCCGATCAGACCGACCTTGACCTTTTCGCTCATGTGTGTTCTCTGAACTCCCTCGACGCGGCCGCACTGCCCCGCCGGTGGCAGGTTACTCAGAAGGCTCGGAACTTGCCTGCCCTGAGCCGGGATCGGGACTGAAGTCGGGTGCCGACGGCGTCCCCGAGGCCCCAGCCGCCTCGAACGCGGGCTCCGGAGGCCGGCGGCTGACCGCGTAGATCGTCCCAAGAACGATGATCGCGCCCATCACCGCCCAGAAGAGGTTGTGGTCCATCTCGGGAATCCGGAACCAGAGCGGCTCGGTGTGGGTTCGGGCCCAGTTTTCGACGAAGTTGTGTCCGGCCATCGTGCAGAGCTTGATTCCGACCCAGCCGACCAGGAGATAGGCGACGTGATCCAGAGCCGGATACTTCTCCAGCAGGCCCAGAAACAGGCCGGCGGCGAACCTGAGCAGGATGATCCCGAAGACCGCACCGGCAAAGACGACCCAGATCTTGTC
>JAKRSE010000104.1 GCA_022402505.1 Fimbriimonadaceae bacterium
CACGATGGCCCTGGCCCTTCTGTTTGGGTTCAGCAAGCGGCGGAGCGAGCGGCTGGCGATGGGGGAGGAGGCGGCGCTGACTCGGCCGGCCTTGGCGGGGTACTCCGGTCCGGCGCTGGATGCTCTGGTGGTCTTCAGCGGCGGATTGGCGGCGTTATCCTACGGGGTCTATGCCATCCAGAGTGCGACGGCTCTGGCCCATCCCGGCCTGATCCTCACGGCCCCCTTCGTGCTCTACGGGGTGGCCCGCTATCTTCAGATGTCGTTTTCGACGGGTGAAGGACAGGAGCCTGATGTCCTCATCTTCACGGATCGGCACCTGGTGTGGTCGCTGATCGGATTTTTCGGTACGGCGCTATTGGCTTTGGGCGGTCTGAAGCTGCCGTTCGTGGAATGACCGTGGGCGAGCCGGATTCACGGGTTCGCCTTCGGCTCGCGCGTTCACACGGCCGGACATCACCAGGAACTGGGATGTGGCCCGACGCCAGAGACGGCCGCAGCTTCTGATCGGGCCGGCCCGGAACTCTGGGTGGTCATCCCACGGCAAAGGTAACACCCGGGCCTGTTCACACTTCCATGAATCCGATCTGGTGGACGCTCTTTCTGGTCTCGGCGAGGGCCGATCATGGGGTGCCCCGACCTGACGGCCGCTCCAGCCTGAAGACGGAATCCGGAACAGTTGGTCGGCCGCAGGTCGGGAAGCAGGGAGTTCGGCCTTCGGACGTGCGCAGGAGGCACCGTCCCCTGAACCTGGCCGGCAACGGATCGTGGCCTTTCCGCTTCGAGCCGAGCCCGCGGTCCGTCGACAGGCCAGGGCACCCACTGTCAGGCGGGCAGGAGTGAACCAGAAGTGTGAACACACCCGAAACGGGCCAACCGAAGCGGCCCCTCCCGGGGCCGCTCATCATTGTTGCATCAGCTTGGAGTCGATGCCCGCTCAGCGCTGGGCGACGGTGATCGGGGTGGAGATGCGGACTTCGGCGCCTTCGGGGGCTCCCTTCTTCTCCAGCGGGCTCCAGAAGAAGCCGACCAGGGAGAGGATGCCGAGAGCGGTGAGGCCGACGAAGGCGACCTGGGCCACCTTGGCGGTCGCGTTCTGAGCCGATTCGCTGATCGTGATGCCCCAGCGGATGCAGAAGTTCCAGATGCCGTAGCTGAAGTGATACGTGGAAGCGACGAGCCCGACGACGTAGATGGCGAAGACGAGGAAGGGGATCTGGATCGGCCCGATGCCGCCGGACAGCTTCTCGGCCCAGTTGTCGTAGAGGATCGTGCTCTCGACTCCCTTGATGCTCGCCGCGATGGATGTGCTGGTCATGTGATAGACCAGGAAGAGGAAGGCGACGATTCCGCTCCATCTCTGGAGGACGTAGTATCGGTTCTCCCGGAACTTGTAGGCGGCCTTGGAGTAGTTGCTGTCGGCCCGGGTCGCGATGATGACTCCGTAGACGGCGTGGAAGATCAGCGGGAGCCAGACGACGCCGTACTTCAGGGCGTAGAGAAGCTGAGGCGGAAGTCCTTCAAAGAAGTGGATGACGCCGTCGTAGGCCTTCGGTCCGGCGAGGGCGAAGGAGTTCAGCGTCAGGTGCTGGCAAAGGTAGAAGCCGACCGGGATGATGCCGGTGAGCGAATGGAGCTTGTGAAGGAGATAGTTCTCGCGCATCGCCTGACCGTGTCTACGTCATCCTACCTGGCATCTCCGGCGCAATCCCGGGGCGGAAATTGGAGAAAGAACTCCGGTATGGCTCGTCTGCCTTCCGGCCCGTTCCCGCCCGACCGTGGGGATATGCTGGACTTCGGAAAGGTTCCCCATGCCGGAAATCATCTCGATTCAAGCCCGCGAAATCCTCGACAGCCGAGGCAATCCGACCGTCGAGGTCGACGTCATGCTGGAGGATGGCGCGATCGGTCGCGCCGCCGTCCCCAGCGGAGCCAGCACGGGCGCCTTTGAAGCGGTCGAGCTTCGCGACGGCGACAAGGGTCGCTACCTGGGCAAGGGAGTTCAGAAGGCGGTCGAGAACGTCAACGAGAAGATCGGCCCGGCCCTGGAGGGGATGGAGGCGCTCGATCAGCCTGGTCTGGACGCGGAGATGATCGCTCTGGACGGGACGGAGAACAAGGGCAAGCTGGGCGCGAACGCGATTCTGGGCGTGAGCCTGGCGGTGGCCAAGGCCTGCGCGGCGAGCCTGGAGATCCCCCTCTACCGCTATGTCGGCGGGACTTCGGCGCGGGTTCTGCCGGTGCCGATGCTGAACATTCTGAACGGCGGCCAGCATGCCGACTCCAACGTGGACTTCCAGGAGTTCATGGTTCTGCCCGTCGGCTTCGACAGCTTCAGCGAGGCCCTGCAGTGCGGCTGCGAGGTCTTCCATGCGCTGAAGAAGGTTCTGAAGGGCAAGGGTCTGAGCACCGGCGTCGGCGATGAGGGCGGCTTCGCCCCGAATCTGGACAACCAGGAGATGGCCTTCGACTACATTCTGGAGGCGATCCAGCAGGCGGGCTATGTGCCGAAGAAGCAGGTCTGGCTGGGCATCGATGCCGCGGCGACCGAGTTCTTCTCCGAGGGCGCCTATCGGTACAAGAACGGTGTGGTCAAGTCTCCGACCGAGCAGGCGGAGTACCTGGCCGAACTGGCGGGCAAGTATCCGATCCTCAGCATCGAGGACGGCTGCAGCGAGGAGGATTGGGACGGCTGGAAGCAGGTGACCGACCTGATCGGCGACCGGGTTCAGCTCGTGGGCGACGACCTGTTCGTCACCAACGTCACCCGCCTGAGCCGAGGCATCGAGACGGGCACGGCGAATTCGATCCTGGTCAAGGTGAACCAGATCGGCTCGCTGACCGAGACTCTGGCGGCGGTGGACATGGCGACCCGGGCGGGCTACACCAGCGTGATGAGCCACCGGAGCGGCGAGACCGAGGACTCGACCATCGCCGACCTGGCGGTGGCGACCAACTGCGGTCAGATCAAGACCGGAGCCCCGAACCGGACCGACCGCGTGGCCAAGTACAACCAGCTGCTCCGCATCGAGGAGATGCTGGGCAGTCAGGCGGTCTATGCA
>JAKRSE010000105.1 GCA_022402505.1 Fimbriimonadaceae bacterium
TGCTGATCCCGACGATCCACCCGTGGCTCTGGCGTTCCAGATCGTTGGCGGCGTGGAGCAGGATCGAGACGGCCCCGTTGAAGTTCGCCGCCAAAACCTGCTGGGCCATGATCGGCCTCTCCTCCATCGCCTTCTGATCAAGCATCAATCCGAAGGCGCAGACGACGCCGTTCAGATCGGGGTTTTCGGCCTTCAGCCGGAGCCAGAACTCCTCGTGGTCCTCGACATCCAGAGCGTCGAAGGGCTCGACCGAGACCTTCACGGCGAACCGGATCGCCAGGTCGGCCGCGATCCGCTGCAGATCCTCCGCATCGCGCCCCGCCAGGATCAGAGAGAGTCCACGCTGGGCCAGGAGCGCCGCCATCTCGCGGGCCAGCGGCGACCCGGCGCCCAGAATCAGGGCGGTGCCGGAAACGAGCGCCGGCATCAGCCGAAGACCTCCAGACGCTCGGAGAGACGCGAGCGATGGCGGCCCTGAGGATCGATCCGGCGGCAGATTTCGCGAAACTCCTCCAGCCGTTCGTAGTCCCGAGCCACCGTTCCCGCCGCCAGACGCGAATCCTTGGCCAGGTAGTGCCGCCCGCCGGCCTCGGCCACGATCTCGTCCAGCTCCAACAGGAATCCGTCCAATCCCTCCCGCCAGGGGATGTCCAGGGCGAGGGTCCAGCCGGGCTTCGGGAAGCTCAGGAGGCCGGAGCCGCCTTCCCCGAACCGCTTGAGCACCGCCAGGAAGGAGGCGTGGCCCGATCCGCTGATCTTCTCCAGCACCTTCTTGATCGCCTCCCGCGCGGTCTCGGGCGGGACGACGAATTGGTACTGAACAAAGCCCCGCTTCCCGTAGATTCGATTCCAATCCGAGACCCCATCCAGCGGATAGAAGAAGCGGTCGTAGTGGCAGGTGAAGCGGCTCCGCCTCGACTGGAGGGCGTTGTAGACCCCGTTGAAAAGGCGGACCGTCACCGGATTCAGCGCCCAGGTCGGGAAGTCGATCGGAACCCGGCGCCGGGGCGGACCGTGGGGCTTGAGCCGCTGATCCTCCGGCCCCTTCACCTCATCGGCCCGGGCATGTTCGCCCGTCATCAGGATGCTCCGCCCCAGCGACCCGCCCCGGGCCAGGCAGTCGATCCAGGCGACTTCATAGGTCCCCTGATTCGCCGGGTCATCGAAGGCGGCCAGGGCGGCATCCAGGTTCGGTGCGGCCCGATGGCGGACGACCATCCTGGAGGTCTCGATCGGAATCAGCCGGAGGTCCAGCTCGGCCACGACGCCGGTCCAGCCCATCCCTCCGGCGGTCGCCCAGAATAGGTCCGGCTCGAGCTCGGGGCCGGATTCGTAGACCCGGCCGGCGGCAATGAGGGAAATCCTGCCGACGTGCGCCGAAAAACTCCCCGCAACGTGGTGATTTTTCCCGTGCACGTCCGCCGCCAGGCATCCGCCCAGCGAGCAGAACTTGGTGCCGGGAGTCACCGGAAGGAAGAATCCTTTCGGAACGAAGGTGCGGAGAGTCTGGTCGAGTGTGAGGCCGGCCTCCGCCCTCAGGGTGCCGGACTCCGGATCGAAGGCGAGCATCCGGTCCAGCCGCTCCGTCAGCACCGTCCGGCCGGCCTCCCCCGCGAGAGCCGCATCGCCGTAGCTGCGACCCATGCCTCGGGCCAGGGTCGACCCGCCGAGCCGCTCCAGGGCCCGAATCTTCTCCGGCCGAACCAGATCGGCGGGGGCCGCCGGCCGGCGAGCCCAGCCTGCGAGCGATTCCACGGAGCGGACCGGAAGATCTGGCATGGGAGCCTCAGGAATCCCGGGCGATGACCGAGTCGCCGAAGTAGGGCTGGAGGGCAGCCGGGATTGCCAGGTCGCCGGTCGGAAGAACGTAGGACTCCAGGATCGCCGCCAGCACCCGGGGGATCGCCAGGCCCGACCCGTTCAGGATATGGACGAACTCCGGCTTCGCGCCCGATTCTCGGCGGAACCGGATGTTGGCCCGACGCGCCTGGTAATCCTCAAAGTTGGTGCAGCTGCTCACCTCCAGCCACCGGCCTTCAGCGGGGGCGAAGACTTCCAGGTCGTAGCACTTGCACCCCTTCTCCCCCATGTCTCCGGCGCAGAGAAGCAGGACACGGTAGCGGAGCCCGAGGGCCTGGAGGACCGATTCGGCCTGGCCCACCAGTCTTTCGAGGGCGTCGTAGCTCTGCTCGGGCAGGACGAACTTGACCAGCTCCACCTTGTCGAACTGGTGCATCCGCTGGATGCCTCGGGTGTCTCGCCCGGCCGCCCCCGCCTCGCGGCGGAAGCAGGGAGTATAAGCGGCGTACTTGACGGGCAGGTCGGTGCCGTCCAGGATTTCGTCGCGGTGCAGGTTGGTGACCGGGACTTCGGCGGTCGGAACCAGGTAGAGGTCGTCGGTCGCCTTGTAGAGGTCCTCTTCGAACTTGGGCAGATTTCCGGTCCCATAGAGGCTCTCCGCCGTCACCAGCACAGGCGGGCTCACTTCCGTGTAGCCGTTCTCCTGGGTCTGGTGGTCCAGCATGAAGTTGATGAGCGACCGGACGAGCCGCGCTCCCAGGCCCGTGTAGACGGCGAACCCGCTGCCGCTGATCTTGGTCGCCCGGTCGAAGTCGATGAGTCCAAGCGACGCGGCGACCTCCCAATGGGGCGGAGGCGGCACGACCGAGGTCGGAGGCTCGCCCCAGGTCCGAACAACCACGTTCTCCTCCGGAGTCATCCCGTCCGGAACCGATTCGTGGGGGGTGTTGGGGAACCTCAGCTCGATTTCACGGAGAGCGGCTTCCAGCTCCCGTTCACGAGGCTCCAGCTCCTTGATCCTGGCCTTCAGTTCGGCCGTCTCCGCCTTGGCCGCGTCGGCTTCGTCCTTCTTCCCTTCGCCGATCAGCCGGCCGATGGTCTTGCTGATCCGGTTGCTCTCGGCATTCAGGCTCTCGAGTTCGACGACGGCTGCCCGCCATGCCTCATCGGCGGCCAGGAATTCGTCCACCGGAGCCGCGACCCCTTTTCTCAGGATGGCGGCCCGGACGGCTTCAGGTTCTCGTCGGATTCGGT
>JAKRSE010000106.1 GCA_022402505.1 Fimbriimonadaceae bacterium
GAGGTCAAGGCGGCGGTCGCCTCTCAGATGGGTCAGGCGGATGACACGATCGTCGTCCACCTCGGCTACGGTCGAACTCAGGGCGGCGAATGGCTCCGCGAGCCATGCCCCAAGAATGGCGGCGGCTTCAACGCCTTCGCGCTTCGCACGACCAATGCCCCTGGAATCGTCACGGGCGTGGAGCTGGAGAAGACGAACGACTTCTATTCGATGGCGAACGTCCAGTTCCACAACACCATCGAAGTCGAGGTCTACGACAGCGACCGAGAGGTGATCCGAGAATCGAACCTGACCGCCTTCCAAGAGGGCGGAGCCCTCTACAAGCCCAAGGCGTTCTTCCTGGGCAAGAAGGAGGTCCAGATCGACGGAACCGTCGTCCCGCACGAGGGGAAGGACGGCAAGGAGGGCCACGCCGAAGGGGAGACCAAGAAGAAGGTCGCACCCCTGACGATGTACGACCCGAACAAGATCGGCACCTTTGAGGAGGCCAAGGAGACGCTCAATCAGTGGGCCATGACCGTGGACCTGAACCTCTGCACAGGCTGCGGGGTCTGCACCATCGCCTGCCAGGTGGAGAACAACATCCCCGCCGTCGGCAAGAACGAGGTGAAGAAGGGTCGGGAGATGCACTGGATCCGCGTGGACCGCTACTACAAGGGCCACGAAGGGAAGCTTGACCCGAAGAATCCTCCGATCCGGTTTCAGCCGGTGGCCTGCGTCCACTGCGAGAAGGCTCCCTGTGAGCCGGTCTGCCCCGTGGCGGCCACGGTCCACAGCCACGAAGGCCTGAACCAGATGGTCTACAACCGCTGCGTCGGCACCCGCTACTGCAGCAACAACTGTCCCTACAAGGTTCGGCGCTTCAACTTCCTGCACTACACGCAGCGGGTGGATGACATTCCGATCCTCAGCATGATCCAGAACCCGGATGTGTCCGTTCGCGGGCGCGGCGTGATGGAGAAGTGCACCTACTGCGTCCAGCGGATCAACAAGGTCCGGATCACGGCGAAGAAGGAGGGGCGCGAAATCGCCGACGGCGAGGTCGTCACCGCCTGCCAGGCCGCGTGTCCCAGCCAGGCGATCATCTTCGGCGACATGCGCCGGCCGGAAAACAAGGTGGCCCAGAGCCGCGCCAGCCGACGCAACTACATCCTGCTGGAAGAGGCGAACACCAAGCCTCGGACCACCTACTTGATGCGGGTCAACAACCCCAACCCGGAGCTGGAGGCGTAAGACGATGGCCCACAACAAGGCAGAAGCACCCATCGACAAGGAACTGTTGACCGGCACTCACACGCTGGCCGACATGGATCGAATCGTCGGGGACATCGTCCTCGACCCCTCCAAGCACAATTCGCCGCCGATCCCCATCCCGGGAGCCAAGCTTCTGGGCATCGGCTTCAACGCCAGTCCCTGGTGGCTCATCTTTGCGATGGGCTTCGGCCTTCTGAACCTGCTGGTCGTCAGCCTCGTGGTTCTGCTGGCCAAGGGGATCGGAATCTGGGGCAACAACCAGCCGGTCGGCTGGGGCTTCGACATCATCAACTTCGTCTGGTGGATCGGCATCGGCCACGCGGGAACGCTGATCTCGGCGATCCTGCTGCTGCTCAAGCAGAAGTGGCGCAACTCGATCAACCGCATGGCGGAGGCGATGACGATCTTCGCCGTCATGTGCGCCGGCATCTACCCGCTGCTGCACACGGGCCGTCCCTGGGTCGCCTACTGGCTGATGCCCTATCCGAACATCCTGGCGATGTGGCCGCAGTTCCGCTCGCCGCTGGTGTGGGACGTCTTCGCGGTTTCGACCTACATGACGATCTCCATCGTCTTCTGGTTCGTCGGCCTGATCCCGGACTTCGCCACGCTGCGAGACCGAGCCAAGAACCGATGGACTCAGATCATCTACGGCATGCTGAGCATGGGCTGGCGAGGCTCGGCGCGGCACTGGCAGCGCTACGAGCACGCCTCGATGATCCTGGCCGGCCTGAGCACCCCGCTCGTCCTCTCGGTCCACACCATCGTCTCCTATGACTTCGCCATGGGCATCGTCCCGGGCTGGAACGTCACGATCTTCCCACCCTACTTCGTCGCCGGCGCCGTCTTCGCGGGCTTCGCCATGGTCATCACCTTCGCCATCCCGCTCCGCAAGTGGTACGGGCTGGAGAACCTGATCACGATGAAGCACCTCGACTGGATGGCGAAGATCATGCTCGCAACGGGCCTGATCGTCTTCTACGGCTACATCATGGAGGTCTTCTATGCCTGGTACAGCGCCGTGCCGCTGGAGCGGAGCCTTCTGCACAACCGAACGAACCTCTTCGGGGCGCCCTACTCTTGGGCGTTCTGGCTTCTGATCCTGTTCAACGGCCTGATTCCTCAGGTCCTCTGGTTCAAGAAGAACCGCCAGAGCCTGAAGACCCTGATGTGGGTCAGCCTGAGCGTGAGCATCGGCATGTGGTTCGAGCGGTACGTCATCATCCCGATCTCCCTGACGCGCGACTGGCTGCCGAGCGCATACGGCTTCTATTCGCCGACCTTCTGGGACTTCGCCATGTTCTTCGGAACCATCGGGCTCTTCCTGACCCTGATGTTCCTCTTCCTGAGAGCCCTGCCGGTGATCAACATCTACGAAATGAAGGAGCTGGTGCATCAGATGCACGACGCCGACCACGACGACGCGAAGGCGGGGGCTGCGCACTGAGGAGAGGCTGATGTCGCACGGTCGAGACACCTCGCCCAAGCCTTACGGCGTCGTCGCCGAGTTCAACTCGCCGGAGGAGCTTCTGAAGGCGGCCCGTTCGGCCAAGGACAAGGGCTACAGCAAGATGGAAGGCTACAGCCCGATCCCGGTTCATGGCCTCCTGGACGTCATCGGCAAGGAGGACAACCGGCTCGGCTGGCTCGTCTTCGGCGCCGGTGTGACGGGAGCCGCCGCCGGTCTGATCCTGCAGGTCTACACCAGCACCGGATTCAAGTTCGTGACCGGGATCGCCTGGCTGGACAGCTGGATTCAGAACACGGGCCTGAACGGGTATCAGCACAAC
>JAKRSE010000107.1 GCA_022402505.1 Fimbriimonadaceae bacterium
GGCGGGTCGGCTGGCTGAACCTCGCTCTGCTGATCCCGGCGCTTGTGGGCATCGGCTGGCTGCTGGCGTCCTCGGCGGGCCTGGTGGCGAGCGCGCCGCCGATCCCTTCCGGCCCTCCCGATGTCATCGCGATCGCGACTGCCGCCGGGCTCCTGTTCTTCACCTTCACCGGCTACGCCCGACTGGCGACGCTGGCCGGAGAGCTGGAAGAGCCCGCCCGGACCCTGCCGAGAGTGATCTGGCTCTCGATCGGGCTGGTCGCCCTCCTGCTGCTCGGACTCTGCGCCGTGGCATGGGCGTCGAGCGTCCAACCGGAGCCGGTTGACGGGACGGCCCGGCTGATTCTTGTCTGGTCTGCGCTCCCGACCCTGCTCGGGGTCTTGGTCAGTCAGATTCTGGGGATGAGTCGGGTCGTCGCGGCGATGGGTTCGGCCGGCGATCTGCCCCGGTTCGTGAGCCGGACGAACACCGGCGGGGCGCCGATCTGGGGCGTTGCGATCGCCGGGCTGGGCGGCATGGCGGGGATCCTCTTCAGCGGATCGGCCCTGGCCGCCGCCTCGACCCTGATCCTGCTCTACTACGCCGTGACCCATGCCGCCTCGCTCCGACTCGCCGAGTCGCCGATCCGCGTCCCGGCCTGGGCGGCGTGGATCGGGCTGTTCGCCTGCGTCTCGTTCGCGGCCGTGCTGGCCTGGTCGGGCAGCTGGCCGTGGGCTCTCGCGGCGGTCGCTCTCGGGCTCGCGATCCGCACGGTTCGTCTCCGCATCTCAGCCCTTGAGGCGAATGATCCGCAGAAGATAGACTGAAGCCCATGCCGCATCGGGACCCATCCGGCAGGGCCAGAGTGGCCGTCTTCGGGCCTGTGCGGGCCTGGTCGCCGGATGGGGATGAGGTTGTCGGTCTCACTCGCCCGACCCGGTCGCTCTTGGCCGGACTCGTGCTGGAACCGGACCTCCAAGACCGCCGGCTGGTGAGTCGGCAGGTCTGGCCGGATTCCGAGCCTTCACGGGCGCTCACCAACCTCCGTGCTTCCCTCTCCCGGCTCCGGCAGGCCCTCGGGCCGGCGAGCATCGTCACCTCGCCCCAGGGGGTCAGCCTGAGCCGGGACTCCGTGGAGGCAGACTTCTGGGAGTTCCGCCGCTTGGCCCGGCTGGCCGCGCTCAAGTCGAACGGACCGGAGAGGCTGAACCTGCTCCAGCGCGGGCTCGCCGTCGCTTCCCGGAGCATCGCCATCGACCTGGAAGACGAGTGGCTGGAACCTCACCGGGCCGACTGGATGAACCGGCGGCGGGAGGCACTGATGGAGCTGGCGGAAGCCTCCAGGCAGGCCCGCCGCCTGGAAGACGCTCTCCGATGGGCAAAGGCGGCCCTCGAACTGGACCCGCTGGACGAGCCCGCCCTCGCCTTGAATCTGAAGATTCTGGGCGAATCCGGGCTGCGCGAACGGGCCGCTCGGCTGGGCCGAGAGGCAGCCAAGCGGCATCGCGACGAGATCAACCGACCCCTGCCGCGCTCGATCCTGGACCTTCTCGCCGAGATCCGGCTGGGCCGATTGAGCCGCCCCCCAGCGTCCGATCCCCTCTTCGCCCGAGAAGGCGAGCACCGGCTGCTGGCCGAGCTGGCCGCCGCCGGGCTCGAGCGTGAGCCATATCTTGTCCTGCGTCTGGCCGGACAGCCGATTCCGGCCGGCATGGCCCGGCTGGAAGACCATCTCTCCCTGCTGGAGCAGGTGCTGGATCGGACCATCGGAGCTTCGGAGGCCCGAATCCAGGCGGCACGTCGCGCTTCCGGAGTGGCCGCGGCGCTCAGCCGGTTCGAGCGTTGCCGGCATTGGGGCAGGTTCGTCCTGGAGAGTGCGCCGGAGGAGTCTCAGACCCACTGCGCGATGCTGGCAGGGCTGGGGTTCGCCGCGTTCGAAAACGGCGAGGCCGAGGAGGCGGTCGAGCTCCTGAGCCGAGGTGCGACCCTGGCGCAGCGGCACGGCTGGACCGAAGAGGAGCGGATCGCCCGAGGCAATCTGGCCAGCGTCCAACTCCACCTCTTGCGGCTGGAGGGAGTGCTGGAGAGCTACGAGTCGGCGCTTCAGGAACTTGGCCCCGCCCCTGGCCTCCCCGGAAGGTCCGCGATCTCCATGAACATCGGGCTCTACCACCTCGTCCGGGGAGATGCGGAGGACTGTCTGGCCTGGGCCGCCCGGGCTCTGGAATCGGCTCCCGAATCGCCGGCCGGCCTCTGGAGCGGCTGGGCCCGCGCCCTGGAAGCATTGGCCCTGGCCGCCCTGGACCGGATTCCCGAGGGGCTCGACCGGATTTCGGAGGCGGTCCGACTGGGGTATGCCACCGGAGCGGTCCGGCTGATCGAAACCTCCCTCGACCATGCCGCCACCCTGCTCTGCCGTGCGGGGGCCCTGCGGCCGGGCCTGTGGGTTCGGCAGGCGGTGGCCGAAGAGCGACGCCGATCGGCAAGGCCCCACACGCCGTTGGAAGTGGAGCTGATGCGCCGGATCGGCGGCCCGATTCCACCCGCTGAGGAGCGAGACGCAGCGGCCACCAACCGCCTCCGAGGGGAATCCCTGGATCTGGTTCTCGACTTCGCCCTCCAGGAGCTGAGGGCAGCCCGGCAGCCTCACGCCTGAAAGGCCGCTTCACGGAATCTTCGCGGCGGACATGGCACCCTCGACATTCCACACACCGAACGCCGGCCGATTCCCCCTGGAAGGCGAAGCTTCTGGCGTAGACAGGCATGACCTGACAACACGTTGCCGAAGGCGTCGTACTGCCGCGCCGCCGCCATCACCTGCGAGGTGTTCGTCTGGCCTTCGACGCTCTTCAGGCCCGAATGCAGGAACCGGGAAGCCCCGCCCCGCCGCTCCGCCGTGCCCGGAGTGTAGGTCGCCGACGAATCCTTCAGGACCGGGTCGGTGACGTAGGCGCCGTCGCGGAGGAAGGTCTGGGCGACCGAGTTCGTCGTCGAACCGACCCGAGTGTCGAGGCCGTTGTAGGTGTTGGTCTGCGAGATTCCGGGCCCGGAGATCGTCA
>JAKRSE010000109.1 GCA_022402505.1 Fimbriimonadaceae bacterium
CATCCTTCAGTTTTCGGCCATCTTCTTCCCGTCCAGTTCCAGCGAAGAGGGCGGGATGAACCCGATCGCGGCTCTGGGGATGGCGATGATCGCCCCGATCGCTGCGACCGTGATCCAGATGGCGGTGAGCCGGGCCAGGGAGTACGAGGCGGATCGGCTTGCGGCCGACCTGGTGGGCAGCGGCCGAGGGCTGGTTTCGGCCCTGCAGAAGCTGGAATCCGGAGTGGCCCGAATGCCGCAGACGGTCCCGGCGAACCGGGCTCACATGTACATCTCGAACCCCCTGCGGGGCGGGGGGCTCATGAAGCTCTTCAGCACCCACCCGGCCACCGAAGACCGGGTCCGCCGGCTGATGGACCACGAACGGCGCCTGGCCGCCCGCTGATCGGACTTTTTGCAGTTTTTCTCCAAGAGTCCCTGGACATGGGCGATCAATCTGGACTAAAATATCAAGATTGATTCTGATGCGATCAGGGTCAACAGGCTTCCGAAAGAGGAGCCGGACGAGAACGCCCAGAACAGGAAGGGCGTCGGCAAGACAAAGACGAGAACTCCTCGGCCCGGACACCCGGGCCGATTTTTTTCGTCTTTTGGGGCCGGCGGAAACCCGCGGAACGCCTGGGCGTCCATACCGTGTACCATGTTGTGGAGTCAGGCACTCGGCCGGGACTTGAACCAGACCCGTATGGAGCAGGAAGAGCATCTCGGATCGGTCGCTCAGGCGGACGATACCGAACTCGTTCGCAGGGCCCGCGGAGGCGACTATGGCGCCTTCGAGGAGCTTTTCCTGCGGCACCGTGACCTGGTCTACCGGTTCGCCTACCAGATGGCCCCTCGCCGGGACGATGCCGAAGACATCGTTCAGGAGGTCTTCATCCGGGCCTACCAGAATCTGAACCGCTACCGCGATGAGGCGAAGTTCACCACCTGGCTTCTCCGCATCGCCGGCAACCTGGGAACCGATCGGGCTCGGATGCACCACCGCCGGACCGATCTGGAGCACAAGGAATCGGCGGGCAGCCTCTCATGGATGACCGTGGGATCGCCCGAGAATCCCATTGACGATCTGGAATCGCAGGACAAGCGGGAGATCCTTCGCCGGGCCATCGCCGCCCTGCCGGAGCACCACCGAAACGTGATCATCCTTCGCGACATCCAAGAGATGGACTATCGGGACATGGCCGAGCTGCTGAACTGCACGGTGGGAGGAGCCAAGCTCCGGGTGCTGCGCGCCCGGCGAGCCCTCCGCGACCGCCTCGCCCCCATCATGGAGGAGCTGCTGTGAGCCGCCCGGACCGAGACGATCTCTACGAAGCCGCCTTTGAAGGCCTGGCCTTGGACCGCGAGCTGACCCCCAGCGAAGAGGAGGAACTCCGCCTCTTGGAAGGGATGAAGCTCCAGCTCCGCTCCCTGGGCGAGACCCCGCCCTGCCAACTCTCGGCCGAGCGGATGCGGCGCGCCATCCTGAACGCCGGGATCGAGAAGCCCCGCTCCGCCGGTCTCCCCTGGTGGTCCGGATGGGGAATCGCTGCGGCGGCGGCCTGTGCCTTCATGGCCTACACCATTTTCCCGCGGCCGGCCTCCGCCCCCGTCGTCCAGGTGGCGATGGAGACCCGCGAAGACGTCCCGCTGACCCTCAACGCTCCGCTGGACACCCGCCCGCTGGACACCCGACCGCTCGAGACGGCCTCCACGGAGGTCCGCCCAACCGAGTCCATTCCGCCCGCGCCCGTTGAGTCGCGCCCCCGACCCGTGCGAGTGGCCGCGGTTCGGAGGTCCGAGCCGACCGTTGCCGCGCCGGTTCGCGACTCCGAGGCTCCCGGCTACCGCGTTGCGGACCGTCGGGGGATGCCGGAAGCCGCGCCCAGCATCGCTGCCGCCGGCCTCAGCCCCGAGATTGTCGGCGGCGGAGGAGAGGCGGCTCCGGGGATCCCGGACGCGACCCTGGCGGCGGCTGCAACCGCCCCGATCCCGCTGAACCCCGCTGCGGAAGTCGTCGTGATTTCCTCTCCCGCCCTGGATCTCGGCGATCCCCTGGTTTCGGAGGTGAGCCGGTCTGGCAACGTTCTCTTTGGCGGCTAGTCTGTGGCTCGCCGCCGCCGTCCCCCTCCCGGTCGTCGATGGCTGGGCGCAGATCGCCCCGAGCCTGGCGACGATCGAAGGGTCCGGGGTCGCCTGCCTGATTGATGAGCGCGGCCTGTTCCTGGCTCATGCTTCGGTTCTTCCGCGATCGCCGGTCTTCGCCGCGCGACTCAAGACCGGGCCCGCCGCGCTTCGGGTGATCTCTGAAGATTCGGAGACCGGGCTCGTCCTTCTTGAAGCGATCCCACCCTTCCGCTCCCCAGGACCGCCGTTTAAGCTGGCTCCTCGGGGGCCGATCGACGGTCAGAAGCTGATTCTCGGCACGGCGGCGGGGCCTCGGGTCGGGCTGGCCTCCGCCCAGGCTCGGATCGGTCAGCTTCGCCCCTCGCTGCGCTATGTCCCCCTGCAGGAAGTGAAGATGGAGCAGGGGCCCGCGCCTCTGGTCGGGAGCCCGGCCTTCGATTCGCAGGGGCGGCTGGTGGGCATGATCGGCGCGTTGACCGCCCTCCCGCCGGGGCCGGAGCTCATGCCGACCCGACTGGTCGGCCCAAATGACCTGGCCGTCGGCTTCGCCTATGGACCGTCGCTTCTGCACCGGGTGGTCGAGGGGTTCCGGAGTCCCGAGAGGATCGTCAAGCATCCCAGCATCGGAGTCTTCTTCAAGTTCGGGGGAGTCCCCGGCGCGACGATCGAGGCCGTCATGCCCGATTCGCCGGCCGCCAAGGCCGGAATTCAGGTGGGCGACGTGGTGGTCGAGGCCGACGGGGCGCGAATCGCGTCCCCCGTGGAATTCGCCGCGACCCTCTTCAACGC
>JAKRSE010000108.1 GCA_022402505.1 Fimbriimonadaceae bacterium
CATCCTTCAGTTTTCGGCCATCTTCTTCCCGTCCAGTTCCAGCGAAGAGGGCGGGATGAACCCGATCGCGGCTCTGGGGATGGCGATGATCGCCCCGATCGCTGCGACCGTGATCCAGATGGCGGTGAGCCGGGCCAGGGAGTACGAGGCGGATCGGCTTGCGGCCGACCTGGTGGGCAGCGGCCGAGGGCTGGTTTCGGCCCTGCAGAAGCTGGAATCCGGAGTGGCCCGAATGCCGCAGACGGTCCCGGCGAACCGGGCTCACATGTACATCTCGAACCCCCTGCGGGGCGGGGGGCTCATGAAGCTCTTCAGCACCCACCCGGCCACCGAAGACCGGGTCCGCCGGCTGATGGACCACGAACGGCGCCTGGCCGCCCGCTGATCGGACTTTTTGCAGTTTTTCTCCAAGAGTCCCTGGACATGGGCGATCAATCTGGACTAAAATATCAAGATTGATTCTGATGCGATCAGGGTCAACAGGCTTCCGAAAGAGGAGCCGGACGAGAACGCCCAGAACAGGAAGGGCGTCGGCAAGACAAAGACGAGAACTCCTCGGCCCGGACACCCGGGCCGATTTTTTTCGTCTTTTGGGGCCGGCGGAAACCCGCGGAACGCCTGGGCGTCCATACCGTGTACCATGTTGTGGAGTCAGGCACTCGGCCGGGACTTGAACCAGACCCGTATGGAGCAGGAAGAGCATCTCGGATCGGTCGCTCAGGCGGACGATACCGAACTCGTTCGCAGGGCCCGCGGAGGCGACTATGGCGCCTTCGAGGAGCTTTTCCTGCGGCACCGTGACCTGGTCTACCGGTTCGCCTACCAGATGGCCCCTCGCCGGGACGATGCCGAAGACATCGTTCAGGAGGTCTTCATCCGGGCCTACCAGAATCTGAACCGCTACCGCGATGAGGCGAAGTTCACCACCTGGCTTCTCCGCATCGCCGGCAACCTGGGAACCGATCGGGCTCGGATGCACCACCGCCGGACCGATCTGGAGCACAAGGAATCGGCGGGCAGCCTCTCATGGATGACCGTGGGATCGCCCGAGAATCCCATTGACGATCTGGAATCGCAGGACAAGCGGGAGATCCTTCGCCGGGCCATCGCCGCCCTGCCGGAGCACCACCGAAACGTGATCATCCTTCGCGACATCCAAGAGATGGACTATCGGGACATGGCCGAGCTGCTGAACTGCACGGTGGGAGGAGCCAAGCTCCGGGTGCTGCGCGCCCGGCGAGCCCTCCGCGACCGCCTCGCCCCCATCATGGAGGAGCTGCTGTGAGCCGCCCGGACCGAGACGATCTCTACGAAGCCGCCTTTGAAGGCCTGGCCTTGGACCGCGAGCTGACCCCCAGCGAAGAGGAGGAACTCCGCCTCTTGGAAGGGATGAAGCTCCAGCTCCGCTCCCTGGGCGAGACCCCGCCCTGCCAACTCTCGGCCGAGCGGATGCGGCGCGCCATCCTGAACGCCGGGATCGAGAAGCCCCGCTCCGCCGGTCTCCCCTGGTGGTCCGGATGGGGAATCGCTGCGGCGGCGGCCTGTGCCTTCATGGCCTACACCATTTTCCCGCGGCCGGCCTCCGCCCCCGTCGTCCAGGTGGCGATGGAGACCCGCGAAGACGTCCCGCTGACCCTCAACGCTCCGCTGGACACCCGCCCGCTGGACACCCGACCGCTCGAGACGGCCTCCACGGAGGTCCGCCCAACCGAGTCCATTCCGCCCGCGCCCGTTGAGTCGCGCCCCCGACCCGTGCGAGTGGCCGCGGTTCGGAGGTCCGAGCCGACCGTTGCCGCGCCGGTTCGCGACTCCGAGGCTCCCGGCTACCGCGTTGCGGACCGTCGGGGGATGCCGGAAGCCGCGCCCAGCATCGCTGCCGCCGGCCTCAGCCCCGAGATTGTCGGCGGCGGAGGAGAGGCGGCTCCGGGGATCCCGGACGCGACCCTGGCGGCGGCTGCAACCGCCCCGATCCCGCTGAACCCCGCTGCGGAAGTCGTCGTGATTTCCTCTCCCGCCCTGGATCTCGGCGATCCCCTGGTTTCGGAGGTGAGCCGGTCTGGCAACGTTCTCTTTGGCGGCTAGTCTGTGGCTCGCCGCCGCCGTCCCCCTCCCGGTCGTCGATGGCTGGGCGCAGATCGCCCCGAGCCTGGCGACGATCGAAGGGTCCGGGGTCGCCTGCCTGATTGATGAGCGCGGCCTGTTCCTGGCTCATGCTTCGGTTCTTCCGCGATCGCCGGTCTTCGCCGCGCGACTCAAGACCGGGCCCGCCGCGCTTCGGGTGATCTCTGAAGATTCGGAGACCGGGCTCGTCCTTCTTGAAGCGATCCCACCCTTCCGCTCCCCAGGACCGCCGTTTAAGCTGGCTCCTCGGGGGCCGATCGACGGTCAGAAGCTGATTCTCGGCACGGCGGCGGGGCCTCGGGTCGGGCTGGCCTCCGCCCAGGCTCGGATCGGTCAGCTTCGCCCCTCGCTGCGCTATGTCCCCCTGCAGGAAGTGAAGATGGAGCAGGGGCCCGCGCCTCTGGTCGGGAGCCCGGCCTTCGATTCGCAGGGGCGGCTGGTGGGCATGATCGGCGCGTTGACCGCCCTCCCGCCGGGGCCGGAGCTCATGCCGACCCGACTGGTCGGCCCAAATGACCTGGCCGTCGGCTTCGCCTATGGACCGTCGCTTCTGCACCGGGTGGTCGAGGGGTTCCGGAGTCCCGAGAGGATCGTCAAGCATCCCAGCATCGGAGTCTTCTTCAAGTTCGGGGGAGTCCCCGGCGCGACGATCGAGGCCGTCATGCCCGATTCGCCGGCCGCCAAGGCCGGAATTCAGGTGGGCGACGTGGTGGTCGAGGCCGACGGGGCGCGAATCGCGTCCCCCGTGGAATTCGCCGCGACCCTCTTCAACGCCGAAGTCGGTTCGCCGATGAAGCTCCGCCTTCGACGCGGAGACCGTGTCGAAGAGGTCACGGTCACGATCGGATTTCAGCCCGAAGCGCGA
>JAKRSE010000110.1 GCA_022402505.1 Fimbriimonadaceae bacterium
TTCTACATCGGCGGGGCCAAGCTCGGGGGCTATGGGGCGGCCGGCGCTCCGGCGGTCGAATCCACGGAAGCCGCCGAGTAGGCCATCCGAGCCGGCCCGCCAGGGCGGTCCCAGAGGGTCGAGAGCGGACCGGGTTCAATCTGATCGCTCTCCACAGACCGTCGGTGCATGGGTTCGCGCCTGTGCTTAAGCCTGAAGCTTCTTTCAGGGCCGGCCGAGGATCGCTCAGGATGGATTTCGGCGGAAGCCGGGTTTCAGACAGTCAGGTTTCAAGACGGCATCGTCTCGCTCTGCGAGGGATCCGCCGAATGAATCGGGCTCCTGCGCAGACCGCGTGGGAGCCCGATTCCGTTTTAGGAGGCGGAAGAGGAACCATGCCAACCAAGAAGAAGGCACAAACGATCGAACAGACCCAGGAGCGCTACTCCCGGGCGCGCGGGGTGATCTTCACCGAGTACCGCGGTCTCACGGTGGCGCAGCTCAAGCAGCTGCGAAAAGACCTGAGGGCCAAGGGCGGAGAAATCCAGGTGGTCAAGAACACCCTGTTCAAGAGGGCAGCCGGCGAGGACGGGGACAGGCTCCCCGACAACCTCAACAGCGGCCCGACCGCGATCACCTTCGTCTATGAAAACGAGGCCGATGTCGCCAAGTCGCTCACCGACTTTGCCGTCACCAACAAGGCCCTCGTCATCAAAGGCGGAATGTTCGGAGGCAAAGTGTTCTCCGACAAGGACGTTGTGGAACTTTCCAAGCTTCCGAGCAAGGAAATCCTCATCGCCCAGGTGATCGGCGCCATCGCCGCCCCGCTCAGCAACCTGGTCGGGACCATCGAAGCCCTGTACGCGGACCCGATCCGCGTCATCGGCGCGGTGGCCGACAAGGTGGCCGAAGGCGGCGGACCCGTCGCGACTTCCGAAACTCCCGCAGCCGATGAGGCCGCCCCGACCGCAGAAGAGACTGCCCCCCAGGAATAACTCATGGCCACCGCCGTTGAAACCATCGTTGAACAGATCAGCACCATGACCGCCATCGAGCTCAGCGAGCTGAAGAAGGCGCTCGAAGACAAGTTCGGCGTCACCGCCGCCGCTCCCATGATGGGCATGCCCATGATGATGGGCGCCGCCGCCGAGGCCGCCGCTCCCGTCGAGGAGAAGACCGAGTTCGACCTGATCCTGGCCGAAGCCGGAGCCCAGAAGCTGCAGGTCATCAAGGTCGTCAAGGAGGCCCTCGGCCTCGGTCTGAAGGAAGCCAAGGAGCTCGTGGACTCGGCTCCGAAGCCCGTGCTGGAAGGCGTGAGCAAGGACAAGGCCGAAGAGCTGAAGGCCAAGCTGGACGAAGCCGGCGCCAAGACCGAGCTCAAGTAATCCTTCCGCTCGATCCAAGCACCGATCCGGGCCGCCCCTCCTCCGGGAGAGGCGGCCCGCTCTGTTGTTGGCTGACGGGAATGGGCAGCCCCGCTCATCCACCGATTGCCTTCAGGAAGTGGAGCATGGGTCGGGCAAGATGTTGTCAGGATCGCAAGGCCTTCCCCGGTGCTCCGAAGCGGCAAGTTGATCACCTGCGCCTGGCTCTGAAGGGCCGGGCAATACCTCCAGTCCTCGCCCCGACATCCCGACCTTCTCGTCAGGGCGGCGAGCATGGACGGAATTGGACGAATCCTGGAGTCAGCCGTGGGCCTCTTTCTGACCCTCGCCCTGGGAGCCCTGTTCTACTGGCCGGTGACCCTCACGATCCTCGCCTTGATCGTCGCCGCAGCCGTCTTCGAGGCCAAGAGGGGGGAAGGGGAGACGAAGCGGCTCTGGTGGGTGTTGCTCCCCTTGGCTGGAGCGGGCTTCAACTTCGCCTGCATGCTGGCATTCGCCGGGCAGAGAGGGCTGCTGTGGACGCTCGACCTGGGGCTGGCGATCAGCCTGGTCTTGGGCGCGGCAGCCGTCTGGCGAAACCCCGGTCGCCGGCTCACCGCTTCGGCCTGCCTGCTGGGCGTGGGAGTCACCTGCTGGGCGGTTCATCTGGTCTGCGGCTTCCTCTGGCGATGAAGACAGACCGATGCCGGCCGAGAAAATCTTCGGCCCTCTCGGCAAAATCCGAAAAAGTCGTGGTAGAGTGATTAAACGTTCAATCTCTCCGATCGTTGATCGGGAAGAGGCAACGATGGACAAGGCCGATGAAGATCTGTTCCGCTCTGGCGCCGCTCGCACTTGCCGCCGGACTCCTGCTGGCAGGCTGCAACGACAACGCCCGCAAGACCGCCGACCCGGACGAAGTCTGTCGGGTCTACAAGGAGCGGGTGGCGAAGATCATGGCCGACCCGGACATGACCGACCAGGATCGCCGAAACATGATCCCCCGGATCGCCGGCTACAGTTCCTGCGGCTCCGAGGCCGATCTGCCCGGCGGCCCGGCCCCGGCGGCCAACCCGGCCAACGACCCCTCCGCCGCCCAGCAGAGAGACGCTCAGCAGCGCGGCGGACAATGAACCGACTTCCTCAACGACGAGACACCCTCATGAATACCAAACGAGCCTTCACCCTCATCGAACTCCTCGTGGTCATCGCGATCATCGCGATTCTTGCCGCGATCCTCTTCCCGGTCTTCGCCCAGGCCAAGACCGCCGCCAAGAAGACCCAGTCGCTCAGCAACATCAAGCAGATCGGGACCGGAATCCAGATCTACATCGCCGACTACGACGACGTGCTTCCGCAGTCCGAATACGGCGGATGGGATTCCAGCCCGCACATCCAGTGGTACACCGTGGTCTATCCGTACATCAAGTCCGGTCGAAACACGGTGGATCGAGGAGCGAACGTCAACTTCGGCCAGGACGGAATCTTCCGGCCGCCATCCTATCCCCGCTCGATCAATACGACCGCAGGCGCGCAGGGCGGCGGACAGGGCTACGGCGTCCACAACGAGCTCTTCGTCCAGAACTTCGGCCACGACGGCCGCGACTGGATGGCGCCGCCGAACGGCGCCGTCAGCCCGACCTCGCTGAACAACATCAGCGACAAGATCTTCATCCTGGAG
>JAKRSE010000111.1 GCA_022402505.1 Fimbriimonadaceae bacterium
CGATGTGGGGAGGGCCTCCCTCAAGCGGGTCACCGAGTTCAACGAATCCTGGCGAGAGGGGCTGCGCCTGAGCGAGCCGGAAGAGGTCTGGCTGGAGACTCCGGACGGCACGAAGGTCCACGTCTGGCTGCTGCTTCCGCCCGGCAAGCCGGAGAAGAAGGCCCGCGCCAAGCCTCATTCGGCGGTGCTGGAGATCCACGGCGGACCCCACGCTCAGTACGGCTGGGCCTTCTTCCACGAATTCCAGGTTCTGGCGGCGGCGGGCCATGCGGTGGCCTACAGCAATCCCCGGGGCAGCAAGGGCTACGGCGAGGCCCACACCGCCGCGATCCATCACCGATGGGGAGACAAGGACTGGCAGGACATCGAAACGGTGATCGAATGGATGAAGCGGCATCCGGCGATCGACCCCGAGCGGATGGGGGTGATGGGCGGCAGCTACGGCGGCTGGATGACGAACTGGGTGATCGGCCGCTGCCACGAGTTTCGCGGCGCGATCACCGACCGAAGCATCGTGAACTGGTTCAGCGCCGGGGCCACGGCCGACTTCCCGTTGAATGCCCGAGCCTACTTCGGCGGTCCGGGCTGGGGTTCCTGGGAGTCGAATCGAACCCTCTGGGAGCAGTCGCCGCTCTCTTCCTTCGACCAGGTTCAGACTCCGACCCTCATCATCCACTCGGAAGGCGACCTCCGCTGCCCGATCAGCGAGGGCGAGCAGGTCTTTCATGCCCTGAAGGCGCGTGGGGTGGAATGCCGCTTCGTTCGCTACCCGGCCGAAACGAGCCACGGCATGAGCCGCAACGGGCCTCCCGACCTGCGCCTGCACCGTCTGGGCGAGATTCTGCGGTGGTGGGAGCAGAAGCTCGGCTGAAGGTCGGATTTCGACGATATGTAGAAGGTACAGTCCTGAACATTGTCATGGCCGGAGAGCGGAAGTTTGATCCATTTGCCTATCTTGAAGAGGCTTTTCTCGACCGTCCGAGCTCCAAGCCGAAGCGCGGACGGCCTGCATCAGCCGACAAGGAAGGCGTCAAGTTCCGCCGGACCAAGCTGAGCGCCCCTCGGCCCCGCCGAAAAGCCGCTCCGGAAGAGGAGTCGGTCATCAGCGAGGAGATGCAGTCGCTCCTGGCGGCGATGCCCCGGAACATCGAGTTTCTGGCGACCTTCTTCGGCGATGATGTGACGGCGAACTACTACCAGGGCGATTTCAAAGAGAGCCGAGACGAGCTGATCCGCCGCCTGATCGACCCGGAACTGACGCTGGAAGAGGTCAGCCGCCTTCTCGGCGTCTGCCCGGCGACGGTCCGCCGATACACGAATCGCGGGTGGCTTTCGCACCACCGGACCCCTGGAGGCCAGCGACGCTTCCGCCTGAGCCATGTCGTCCGGTTCGTCGACGAGCATGGCCGGGTTCCGGAGGAGTGACGCCTCGCACCGCCGCCTGAGGATCGCCCTCTTTTCCGATTCCGCCCTGCCCATCCTCAACGGGGTGAGCATCAGCGTGGATTCCCTGCTCCGACAGCTTCGCGAGCGGGGACATTCGGTGCACCTTTGGACCAGCCGGTTCCCCGGCCGGGTGGAGGAGGATCCGAACGTGGTCCGCCTCGCCTCCAGCCACACGCCCTGGACCCCCGGCTACCCCCTGGCGATTCCCCCTTTCTGGCGACGCCGAGCCGAGTTCCGCCGGATGGAGTTCGACGTGATCCACACCCACACGCCGTTCACGGTGGGCACCCTCGGCCTCCGCTGGGGCGAGGCGTTCGGCATCCCGGTGGTGGGGACCTATCACACCCACTACGAGCGGTACTCCCACTACGTCCCCTACATTCCTCAGCCGCTCGTGGAGGCCTTCATCCGTCGCCACACGGGCCGCTACTACCGGAGGGTTTCGGCGGCGGTGGCTCCGAGCCCCTATGCGGCCGAGATTCTGGCCGGCCACGACATCGGCAAGCCGGTGGAGGTGATCCCGACCGGAATCCCCCTGCCGGCGCCCCACGACCGCGCGGCCGAAAGGCGGGCCCTCGGTCTGGCGCCGCATCATCTGGCCCTGGTGACGGTGGGCCGCCTGGCTCCAGAGAAGAACCAGGCTCGCCTGCTGGAGGCCGTGGCCCGGCTGCAGTGGAGCCATCCTGAGCTTCGGCTGCTCGTCGTCGGGGCGGGCAAGGCGCGGCCGGAGCTCACGCGCCTCTGCCGTGAGCTGGGCATCGGCGACCGAGTGCGGTTTCTCGGCTCGCTCCCCCGCGAACAGGTGGACCGGGTCTATGCCGCCGGAGACCTCTTCGTCTTCACCTCTCAGACCGAGACTCAGGGCCTGGTGGTGGTGGAGGCGATGGCCTCCGGCCTGCCGGTGGTCGTGATCCGCGGAGGCGGCGCCGGGCTCGCAGTGGAACCGGGCGAGAACGGCCTGATGGTGGAGGATTCGACCGAGGAACTGGCCGACGCGATCCACAGGCTGGCCGGAGACCCCGAGCTGCGGGCGAAGATGTCCGAACGGGCCCGGGCATCGGCCGAGGACTGGAGTCTGGAATCGATGACAGACCGGATCCTCGCCCTGTATCATCGAGTCCTCCCGGCCGAGCCCCAGCATGACCACCTCCGAACCCCTCGCTTCGAAGCCCGCTGAGCCGGATCGTTCCCGTCTGTTCTGGGCGGCCGCCGCCGTGATCGTGGGCCTGCAGATTCTCCTGGGCCTGATCGCCTTCCCTCCCGGCCTCCGGATCGGGCCGATTCCGGCGGTGGCGGCGGTGACGATCCTGAGCGGGGTCGTCGTGCTGGGGGCGTCGCTCACCGGGCTGTTTCTGGCCGCATCCCGCAGCTGGACGGCGGGGCGGGCGGCTCTCTGGCTGGCCGGGGGGATTGCCGTACAGGCGGGCTCGGTTCTGGCGTTGGGATTCCTGAAGCCGGCCGGCCCCGTCGTGGTGCTTCTCCAAGGGGCGGCTCAGGGCGGGCTGCTGGTCTGGTGCGCCGGGCTGGGCGCACTGATCGCCCTCCTCTTCCGCGACCGCAACCTGATCGTGCCCGT
>JAKRSE010000112.1 GCA_022402505.1 Fimbriimonadaceae bacterium
CATCGCCACGCCGAGGGGCCGAAGACGGTGGAGGATTCGGACCGATTCCGCGTGGCACGCCAAGACCTCGTCCAGCCGCTTGTACACATGCATCGACTCATCCACGCCGCCTCCCCGGAGGACAACCTTGGCCTCCTCGACCGACTTCATCATCGCTCGTTCCGAAACGAGACCCGCCTGACCGTTTCGCCCCTTCGCCGCCGATCGTGACATGACCCGGCCCGCCCCGTGGACGGTCGAGCGCAATGCTGATCGAGCCTGCTCCGAATCGACGCCTTCAAGGATCACCGCCGACTCCGCCATGGAGGCTCCGACGAAGCCCTTCTGCCCCGGGAAGGCCGGGGTTGCTCCCTTGCGGACCACCCACAGGTCTTCGCCGTCATGGGTCTCTCGCCATGCGAAATTGTGGTGGTTGTGGACCTCTTCCTGCACCTTTCCGCCGATGATCCGGGCAACGGTCGCGCACACCCAGTCGCGGCCGGCATAGGCATACCGCCCGGCGAGCTCCATGGCCCTGAGATAGTCCTCACCGGCTGCCGACCGGACGTGAAGCAGACCGACGCCGGTCCCGGTGTCGGTGGCCAGCTCCTTGAACTCCTCGGAGATGGCGTGTCCGAGCCCTCTGGAACCGAAGTGAACCCCGACCCAGATTCGATCCTCCTCGTCGGCGAAGACATCGACGTAGTGATTCCCTCCGCCGACCGTTCCCAGCTGCCGCTGAGCCTTCTGCCTCATCTTCTTCAGAACCGTCAACTCCTTCCAGAGAGGATCATCGAACAGCTCGTGCTCCACCATCTGATTGTTCGGATTCGCAAGGCCGAAGCCGATCCGGCGAACGATGTCGTCCATGATCGTGTGCATCTTCGGGCCGATCTTCTTCGCAGGCGCATCGAGCCGAACCGCCTTGTTTCCACAGGCGATGTCTGAGCCGACGCCATGGGGGCTGATGTGCTCCTGCCAGGCGGCGACGCCTCCGATCGGGATGCCGTAGCCGACGTGATGATCCGCCATCAAGGCGACACGCGCCCCGGTCTCCCGTGCGTTCATGATCTGGGTCACCGCCGATTCCTGAACGGGATCGCCGAAGACCGGAAAGCCAAAATCTGTGTTCATTTTCTGAGATTTGTATGGGTCAGACAGTTCATGCCTGATACACTTCGGGCATGACTTGGGGTGGGAAGCTCCGCCAGACGGCCGAATCGATGCCGCATGCCACGGAGACCTGGCAGTGGGACTGCTGGGTCTACAAGGTGGGGGGAAAGATCTTCGCCATCGTGGATGAAGGCGACGGATCGGTTTCCGTGAAGTCCACAGTGGATCGCCAGGAAGTCCTCATTCAGGACCCGGCGATCTCGCCGGCGCCCTATCTCGCTCGGGGTGGTTGGGTTATGGTCACGGTCGGCGACGACGATACCCTGACGCTCGCCCTCGAGCTGATGCAAGAGTCCCACCGCCTCGTCTTCGCCGGGCTCCCAAAGAAGGTCCGAAACGCGCTCGAATGATCATCCACGCAGGTCGTCGAATGCACCCAGTTCAAAGCAGTTTCGACCGACGTTGAACGTCAAGTCCGGACGCAACAGCTCACCGCCCAACCTTGTGAAAAGTTCAGAGTTCATCGGAAAATCTGCACAGACTTCATATCGATCGCTGCCGATCCGCCTGTAGCTCAACGGCTCCGGCGGAGGATCTCCGAGCCACCCCTGCGTCTTCGCCAGCTTCCGTGCCGCCTCTTCGGACTCCGGCAGTGGTCGCCCGGCGTTCTTCTCCGCCGTCATCGCGGCCGCCATCGCCCGAACCTGGAACTGCAGCCTCTCCGTCTCCCGAAACGCCGTCCTTTCCGACGGCGTGCCATGTGCCTGAAAGGCGAACCAGACCAGGCCGGCGGTCAGCAGAAGAAGCATGGCAATGCCGAGGTTCGCCAGACCCTTCATGAACTTCTCCGGCTCTGATTCAGCCAGAAGTAGAGCAGCCCGCCGACCAGGGCGACAAAGGGGATGGCTCCGGCCATCTGGACCCAGAAGGCAACGCTGGAATCGCCCGAGATGAAGGCTCCGGTGGAGGCGATCAGGAATCCGAGCACCGTGACGCCGGCGGCGAGCATGGCGAGGCTCAGTAGCCAGACCCGAACGGGCGAATCATTGTTCGTGGCGCCCGATGCCACCCTTGCGATCATCCATCGCAGCCATATGAGCAGAACCGGTGTGGTCACGAGGACGATGGAGAGCGAAAAGGACATCTGCCATGATGTCCCGCCAGAATATTGGTCCGGCGCCTGGAACCATCGGTCCGTGAGGGCCGCCCAGAGAGTCAGAACCCCAAAGACCCACCACCCCAGGAGAACGACGAAGAAGGTGTAGACGAAGCCATCGAGAGGATTGGAGACGACTCCCCGCTTCAATGGCGGAATGACGATTCCCAGGCTGGACTCGTAATGTCGCCCCAAGAGGCTCCAGGCTTCGGCTTCCGTCCGGCCTCGTGAGACCAGCAAGGCCACGAGCGCCGAATCTGAGGCGCCGGCCTCCTTGGCTCGTCCGATCCAATCCTCCGATTCTGCCGCCATCTTGTCTGGAGTGACGGTCTGCGGGTACGGCGGGTTTCAGCCGGACTGAGATCAGGCCTTCAGAGCTTCCGCACCTGCAACGATCTCGAGGATTTCGGTCGTGATGCCGGCCTGGCGCGCCCGGTTCGCGGTGAGGGTCAGATCGTTGATCATCTTGCCCGCGTTGTCGGTGGCGTTGCTCATCGCGGTCATTCGGGCGCCGTGCTCGCTGGCCGAACTCTCCAGCATGCACTGCAGAACCTGGGTCAGGATGTACTTGGGCAGAAGCAGGCCCAGGAGCTCCTTCGGATCGGGTTCGTAGGCGTACTCCTTCCCGGCCACGGAAGAGGAATCATCCACCTCCGGCGGTTCGATCGGAAGAATCTGAACGACCTGCGGTTCCTGTCGGATGGCGGAATAAAATCGGCTATAGACAAGATACACGGCGTCAACCTGATCACTGCCCGATTCCGTAAACCGCT
>JAKRSE010000012.1 GCA_022402505.1 Fimbriimonadaceae bacterium
GCCGAGCATCGAACACGCCCGGTAGTCGGCGGATTCCAGGTCTTCGGTTCCCAGCCGGTTCCAAACGGACGGTCGGAAGACGTCCTCACGGGCCATGTTGTGCATGTCCACCGGAATCCGCAGCATGGCGGCCAGGCTGAGGAAGTCGGCGCCCACATGCCCCGGAGCGGCGGCCCCGTGGTTGGCGCCCCAGGCGTTCATCACCTCGTAGGCGTAGGTGAAGACGCCTCGGCCGGTGATTCGGGGGACGAACCAGGTGGTCGGCCAGGTCGGGTTGGTCCGGTGATCCAGGGCGTCGTGGACATCGTCCGGCAGGTCGATCGACCAGCCCTCGGCCACCTGCAGCACCGGGCCGAGGCCGGCGACAAGATTGAGTCGGGCGAGAGTCATCGGCAGTCCGCCTCGGGTCCGGAACCGGGTGGACCAGCCGCCTCCCGGGAAGTATTCCTGCACCGAGTTGTGCCAGGTGGTGGCCGCGAGGCAGGCCTCGGCATCCTCCGGGGTCATCTCGTGCCAGGGCTTCACGCCTCCTTCCGCCGCTCCGGTCCAGTCCAGCGCGGCGGGTCCGGAGTTGATCAGATGGAGGAACCCGCCGGCCGCCGGACCGTCTGGAGTCCAACCGGAGACGCGCTGAACCGCCTCGGGGCTCCAATAGGTCCGCACGTCGGCGAAGAGTGAGGCGGCCCCGGTGAGCAGCTTGCCGAAGAGCATGGTCACGGCGTTGCAGGCGTCGTTCTCGGTGGCGAAGGCGAGGGGCTCGCGGATTCCGTTCCAGTCGAAGCTCGAGCTGAGAACGGCCTCCGAAAAGTCGCCGTTCGGGTAGTGGTCGGTCCACTGCCGCTGTCCCTGGAAGCCGCCCGCGATGGCGTTGTGGGCGCGGGCCTGCTCGTGGAATCCCATTTCGGCCAGCCGGGGATTGGCGATCATCAGGTCGCGGAGGATGAGGGTCATCTTGACCGAGTCGGCCCATCGGCGGTCGAGGGTGGCGCGGTCCGGACGGTCGGATTCCGGGTTCGGATCGAAGCCTTCTCGGCATCGGGACTTCACCCAGGCCAAAGCCCGTTCGAACTCGTCGTGGTCGAAGACTCCGGATTCCATCCGCCCGCGGACTTCGCTCATATCCACCGCCATCACCGACATGCCCAGGAACCGCTGGAAGAAGGCCGGGTCCACGACGCTGCCCGCGATCCCCATGCTGGTGCCGCCGACGCTGAGATAGCTCCGGCCCCGCATCTGCGCGACGGCCAGGCCCGCCCGGGCGAAGCGGAGGATCTTCTCTGCCACATCCTCCGGAATCGCCTCGTCCCCCTGGTCCTGAACGTCGTGGCCGTAGATGCCGAAGCAGGGGAGCCCGAACTGAGAGTGGCCCGCCAGCGCCGCAGCGAGATAGACCGCTCCGGGGCGCTCGGTCCCGTTGAATCCCCAAATCGCTTTGGGTCTGGTCGGATGTCGATCGATGGTCTCGCTGCCGTAGCACCAGCAGGGGGTGACGGTGAGGCTGACCCCGACGCCTTCGCGGTCGAAGAGGTCGGCGCAGGCCTGGTTTTCGGCCAGTCCGCCGATGCAGAACTCGGGGATCACGCACTCGACGGCCCTTCCGTCGGCGGTGCGAACCCGGTCGGAGATCAGCCGGGCGGCGGCTCGGGCCATCGCCAGGGTGGGCTCTTCCAGGCTCTCTCGAACGCCGCCGTAGCGGCCGTCGATGGCGGGGCGGATGCCGATCTTCGGGGTCATCGTTGAATCCTCCCTGCCATTCTGGCGGGAGGATTCAACCAATGCAAGGCCCGGGCGGTCAGACCCTTTCCAGGGCCAGCTCCACCACGGTCCCTTCGCCGGAGACCGGGGTGATGACGAGGCCCGCCATGCCGTCCAGCAGGGGCATCAGGTTCTCGGCGGCGTAGAGTCCGCCGCGGGGCAGCCGCCGCATCAGGCCGCGGGTCCCGACCGGAAGCGGCGTCTGCGCGCCGAAGAGACCGAGGATCAGAAGGGCCTTGCCCCCCGGCTGGCCGCGAAGCAGGCTGAGCCCGGCATGCATCGCCGAGACGGGGCTGACGAACAGGGCGTGATCGTTCTGCCGCCCCATGGCTCCTCCGTGCGCCTCGGCGAATCCGGGAAGGAGGCCGGCCGAGCCGGGATCGACGATCAGGGCGCAGGCCAGCTGTTCGCTCCCCGCTTCCCAGTGGCTGATGAGGGCGTGTCTCGGTTCTCCCGGCGGATGTCGGGGCGCGAGTTCGGCCATGCGGTCGCCCCAGGCTCGGCCGAGCCAGGCGTAAGCGGCGTCTCTGACCTGGGAGACGGCGTCTCTGGATTCCGGAGCCCGGGCCATCAGCCGCCGGACTTCGGCGATCAGCCCCTCGCGGTCCTGGTCCGATCGACTGGCTTGAACCAGGCCGGAAAGGAGGTCGATCAGCTCCAGTCGCATGCGCCTCCGTTCGCGGATCACCCAGTCATGGTCCAGATCGGGCAGCAGCTCCCCGGTCACCAGACGGAGCGCGGTCAGGCCGACGGGCAGGGCCTGGGAATCATGAAACTCCCGCACCATCCGACGAAAATCCAGCACGTCGATCTGAACCGACTGGAGGTCGAGGCCGACCCGGCTGCGGGTCCGTACCAGGATTCGGCTGGAGTCGAGGCCCGCCGAGTCGATCGCCTTGCTGAGCAGGTAGAGGGCGACGGAGAGTCGGTTGGAAGGGATGTCCGGACCGTCTTCGTTCGGCCAGACGGATCGGATGAGTTCGGCGCGGCCGACGAGCGAACCGGCGTTCAGACAGAGGTGGGCCATGGCGATGCGGCACGGCTCGGTAGGCCAGGGATCGATGCGAACCCCGTCCAACCGACCGGCCATCTCGCCGAAAAGGCGAATGTCCAGTTTATTCATGTGCTCTCCCCCGAGAGTGAAGACAGTATTCCACAAACCGACCGTCATCTGTCGATCATTCGGCTCGGTTTTGTCCACCGGTCCCCGAACCCGATCCCTGCTCCGTCATCATGGGGGCATGAGGGGGTTCGCGGCTGCGGCGGCGGTCATCCTGGTTCTGGCCGGGGGATGTGGAGGGTCGGGCGAAGTGCGGCTGCGCCCACAGGAGGGCCGCGAGCTGCGGTGGGAGACGGTCTCCGAGATCGAGGTTCAGGGTGACGGCCTGCTGGCTCCGAACTCCAAGACCAGGCGCACACTCGTCTGGAACGGCCGGATCGGTCGGCAGACCGGCCCGGTGCGGCAGATCGACTTCCGCCTGGACAAACTGGAGGAAGAGGGTGATCCAGGCGCCCCCACCCGGCTCCCGGGCGAGGCGGCTCAGGCGGCCCGAAATCTCCTCGTCCAGCTTCAGGTGGACGAGCGCGGCCGCACGCTCGGAGTTTCCTGGAACGATCAGGACTTTCCGGAAGGGCCGGTTCGCTCCGCCTTTGCCGCGATCAGCTCGACCATGCGTCTGGTGGGCCCCTGGGGCGTGATCCTGCCTCCAGACGGCGAGTCGGAATGGCCCATCGAAGCGGATCTGTCCCTCTCTCGGCCGTCGTCGGAACCCCCCGAGGAGGCGAGGATCTATCGTCTCGTCTTTCGGCGGGGCGAAACGGTCACGGAGGCCGGCCGCCAGGCCCTGCGGATCACCTTCCGAGGCGAGGCCGGCGATTCTTTCTCCAGCATGGCCGGAGAGGTTCCGGCGTCACTCACCACCGAGGGCGAGGCCTGGGTGGACCGCCGAACCGGCCTGCCGCTCCGCATCGAGTGGAAGTCGGTGACCCAGGTCAAGGCCGACCACACGGAGTTCAAGATGACGGAAACGGGCACGACCCGGCTGCTCGGAAGGCCGGAGTAGGCTGCCTTCAGCGGGCGGAGCCT
>JAKRSE010000113.1 GCA_022402505.1 Fimbriimonadaceae bacterium
TCCATCGTGACCCAGTCGCCTTCTTTGTAGGTGACTCCGTCCACGACGACCGAATCGGCGCCGACCTTCAGCGCTTCGCAGCCGGCCACGCAGGGGATGCCGAAGCCGCGGGCGACGACCGCCGCATGGCTGGTCTTGCCGCCGCGAGCAGTCAGGATCGCCTGGCTGCCCAGCATGCCCTTCACGTCGTCCGGATTCGTCTCTTCGCGGGCCAGGATGACCTTCTGGCCGGCCGAGCCCAGCTCGACGGCTCGGGCCGCATTGAAGACCACGGTGCCGGCGGCCGCGCCCGGAGAGGCCGGGATGCCCTTGGCGATCGGCTTGATGTTCTTGGCCTTCAGGTCCTTGACGTCGATCCGCTTGTGGAGCAGCTGGTCCAGGTGGCCGGCCGTCACGCGCTGGACGGCGGTCTCCTTGTCGATCAGCCCCTCTTCCACCATGTCCACCGCGATCTTCACGGCGGCGGCGCCGGTGCGCTTGCCCGATCGGCACTGGAGCATGAAGAGCTTGCCGTGCTGGATCGTGAACTCCAGGTCCTGGATGTCCTTGTAGTGGTGCTCCAGCTTGTCGCAGGTGTCGGTGAACTCCTTGTAGATCGCCGGGTTCTGCTTCTCCAGCTCGCTGATCGGCACCGGGGTGCGGACGCCGGCGACGACGTCTTCGCCCTGGGCGTTCATCAGGTACTCGCCGTAGAGGATGTTCTCGCCGGTGCTGGGGTCGCGGGTGAAGGCGACGCCCGTGCCGCAGTCATCGCCCGCGTTGCCATAGACCATCGCCTGAACGTTGACGGCGGTGCCGATGTCGTCGCTGATCTTCTCCTTGCGGCGGTAGACGATGGCTCGGTCGTTGTTCCAGCTGCGGAACACGGCTTCGACCGAAAGGGCAAGCTGCTCCCAGACATCGGTGGGGAATTCGCGGCCGGCGCCTTCCTTGACGTGGGCGAGGAAGAGGTCGCAGACCTCCTTCAGGTGGTCGGCGGTCAGGTCGAGGTCGCTCTTCGCACCGACCTTGGCCTTGTATTCGGCGAAGATGTGGTTGTCGAAACTGTGCTTGCTGAGCCCGAACGAGACGTCCGAGAACATCATGATGAAGCGGCGGTAGCTGTCATACACGAAGCGGGCGTCGCCCGTCTCTTCGATCATCGCCGCCACCGTGTCCGGGTTCAGACCGAGGTTCAGGACCGTGTCCATCATTCCCGGCATCGAGAACTTGGCGCCGGATCGGACCGACATCAGCAGGGGCTTGTCGGTGCTGCCGAAGTTCCGGCCCATCTGCTTTTCGATGTCGGCCATGGCAGCCTTCATTTCGTCCAGGAGAGCCGAAGGGAGCTTCTTGCCCGTCTCGTAATACTCCGTGCAGACCTCGGTGGTGATGGTGAACCCGGGAGGGACGGGAAGTCCGATGTTGGTCATCTCGCACAGATTCGCCCCCTTGCCTCCAAGCAGGTCGCGCATCGTGGCATTGCCTTCGCGGAAAAGATAGACTCGCTTCATGTTCTTGCACCGCCAAGGGAGGCCGCATGCGGCCAGCCCTCTCAGCCCGATCCCAACGGCGACGGTGGCGGGAATCGGAGCCCGGATGAGGTCAGAATACCAGCGGCATTCCGGACGGAAAATCCGCACCGGGTCCATTGAAAGTCGACATCGGAGTGAGTGAAGGGGCCCCAGGTCTTGATCGAAGGATGACAAAAGAGACGAAGGTACCGAGGCTGGCCCGCAAGCTGGCCGAGCGGCTTTTGCCCGGGGAGGTCGAGGCGTTTCTGGATGCCCTCTACGGACCATCGGACTACGCGCCTTGCGTGCTCTGGACCCATGGATCGGCGCCGGACCCTCATCCCTTTGAGACCCGGGAGCGGCCGCCGTGGATGCCGCCGTGGATCGACCCTTTGGCCGGCGGCCAGAGACCGGGCCAGAGTCCGCTGCAGGATTCCGGCGACATCTACATCCTGGATCAGAGCAGCGTGGCGATGGCTTCGGACTTGGCCGCCGTCCCCGCCGCCCGTCGAATCCTGGACGTCTGCAGCGCTCCGGGAGGGAAGGGAATCATGGCCTGGCGACGGTTTCAGCCGGAGGAGCTGATCTGCAACGAGGTCCTCGGCAAGAGGCTCGGGATGCTCGGCTTCAATCTGGACCGCTGCCGGATCGAGCCGAGCCGGATGATCAGCCGCGACCCACGCGACCTATCCGAAGCCCTGACCGGAGCCTGCGACCTCGTGATCGTCGATGCCCCCTGCAGCGGACAGTCGATGGCTGCCAAAGGGAAGGAGTCGGGAGGGGGCTTCCACCCGGCAGCCGTGAACGCCAACAGCAATCGGCAGAAGCGCATCCTCGCCTGCGCCGCTCCATGCGTCGCCCCGGGCGGATTCCTGGCCTACATGACCTGCACCTTCAGTCCGGAAGAGAACGAGGAGCCGATCCGATGGCTTCTCAAGCGCTTTCCCGAGTTCGAACCCGTCGAAGCTGCCTGCCACCCGGACCTTCGAAACTCGATCGACGAGCTGCCCAGCATCCGAATCTGGCCCCATCGAGGGCAGGGAGCCGGCGGCTTCGCCTGCCTGCTTCGGCGGCGGGCCGATGGAGGGCGAACCGAGCCGGATTTCGACCTGTTGAGCCGCTGGACCAAGTCGAGGCGCAGGCCGGACCGGGACCCTGGCCCCAGCATCGAGGCCTGAGACTGTTCCGGCCCGCCGGAATTGTTCTACAATCTCTGGCCGCATCGCGATTTCCCCCACCCTTGCAGGGAGGACCGAGCCATGAAGACTGAGACTCATCCGATCAACCACCCCGTCCTGTTCATCGACGGCGAGCACGAGTGGCAGGGAACGTCCACCGCCATCTCCAACGAGACGCGGGAGATCGACGGCGTGAAGCACTTCGTGATGCGCCTTGAGATCAGCGCCTTCACCCACCCGTTCTACACCGGCCAGAAGAAGATCGTGGACTCTGCCGGCCGGGTCGAGAAGTTCAACCGCCGCTACGGGAACATCAAGCGCAAGTAAGGCGTACAACAGATTCAGCG
>JAKRSE010000114.1 GCA_022402505.1 Fimbriimonadaceae bacterium
CGAGGCCTTCAACCACCCGCTGATCCCGCCGACCGAGGAGCCGCTTCCGGTGGGGGAATGGCATCGGAGCTGGCACTGGATCGAAGCCCCGCTCGACGGTGTAAACCAGGCCACCCTCGAAGTCATCTCCGCCCGCCGGGTGCGCCGGGCCCTCTTTGCTCTCCCACGGCAATAGGCTTCTAGCGTCTGCTATAGTCAAGCAGGAGAGACACAGATGGCTGATTCCCAAAGCCAGGCCCGTCTTCGCAGACCTCGAGGGACGCGATGGATCGTCGTTGCGGCGGTGGCCGCCCTGGTCGCTCTCGGGCTCGGCACCGTCTTCAGCGGGCCGATTGTTTCCGCCGTCTTTCCTCGCCACAGCGAGCGGGCCCTGGCGCTCCTCCCGGCCTCCCCGCTGGCGACGGTGATGACCTTCGATCTTCAGCCGGCTCCCGGCCGCATTCGCCCCTTCTTCCAGCTCGAAGCAGCCCTGAGAAAGCAGAAATGGCCGGACTTCATGCGGCAGTCCAAGGGCACCCCCTTCGAGCGGGTCAGCCGGCTTCTCCCTGCCCTCGGCCGATCCGGCGCCCTCGTCTGCGAGAATGGAGGCTCGATTGGGTTTCCTGGCGTCGCAGACTGCCTGTTGGCCTGGCAGATTCGCGACGAGGCGGCGGTTCGAAGGGTGCTGGCGGCGGAGTATGAAGGTCCGCGAGACATGCTCGAATCCGCGACGATCGAGGGCGGTTTCCTCATTGCCTCAACCGGCTCCGAGGCCGCTGCTTTGGGCATGGCCAAGCGCAGAATCGTCGGCTCCCTCCTGGACCAGGAGGGATTTCGAGAGGCTCTCCGCACGGCCGGGGAAGCCGATGTTCGTCTGATCAACAGGTATGCCTCGGTTCCCAAGCCCGGGAAGCCCGCCGATTCGTGGTGGGTCGGCGGCATGACCCTTCAGGATGGCGGGACGATGCTGAAAACGGCCGGCTGGACCGACGGCGGCGAGGCCGAACCGGGTCCTCTTGCCATCGATCCTTCGGTCGTGCGAGACCTCCCCCCTGGGGCGGTCGGAGTGGCCGTCGCCGCCTCTCCGGTCGATCTGCAGATGCTGTGGGGCATGGTCGGATTCGGAAGCCCCGTCCCGGGGAGCAGGCCGCAGATCCGGCAGATCCTCCGCGACGCCGCTCCGGCCGCCATGCACGACCTGCTCGAGCGGGCCATGGACCGAACCGTCTCCGGCGGAGTCTATGCCTCCCTTCGAGATGGTCGTATGGACCTCACGGGCACGGTGGTTTCGGGGATCGAGTCTGGCCCGGAGACGGAGTCCGCCTTCCGCCTGGCCATGACGCCGTCTCCCGATGACCCGAACGCCATCCCGACCGCAAAGACCGGAGCCGCCGCGTACGACCTCTATCCGGACAAGGTTGCGGAGTGGAATGCCGAGGAATCGGCGGCCCCCGGAGCCTTCCTCCCGTGGCACCGTTTCCCGCTTCGACCTCAGTTCCGGCTTGAGGGTGACCGGGTCATCTACTCAACCGACCCCACCCAAGCGGGCCGAAGCGGAATCGGAACGCTGAAGCCCGCCGAGCTCGCCTCGCTCATCCGCCCCGGGACCGTCTTTGCGGCCGCGGCCGACTGCGCCGCGATGAATCGGATGACCGAAATGGCCTTGGCGGCCTCCGAACCGGCGGCGAGGCCTCAGGTGGGGACCCTCTTGGGCCTCGCCTTCGTCGGCGGCTACGGGCGCGAGACGGGCAGATCGACGGTCGTGGTCAGGCAGGAGAAGGGTCGGAGCATCGTCGAGGCGAACCTTGCCCAAGACCACGAAACCCTCGCCCGCATGCTCGCCGAATTTGCTCGGTTCTCGGCCGGGATGATGCTCCTGCCGCCCGATGTGAACGGAGTCGTGAGCAGCCTCAATGCCCGCTCCCGGGCCATGCAGATCTACGCCGCTGATTGGGACGGCAGCCTGCCTCCGCAGACCGTCGGCAATCTTGTCGAAGATGCCCTGGACCCCTACATGGCTGCGGTGACCCAGACCTCCGATCACAAGGGCCAGAGGCTTCAGTGGAACTCCCGCGCCTCGGGCGTCCGACTCAAGGACGTTGCCGACCCGTCCGAGCTGATCCTCTTCTTCTCCCGAAACCCCCTGCCGGACGGAACCTACCCCGCCTCCTTTGCCGACTGGACCGTCCGCATGATCACGGGCGAAGAGATGACCCGCCTCATGCCCGGAGTCCAGCCAAGGTCCCCGCAGAGACGCTGAGCCGCAAAGAAAAGCGGGCGGCCTCTCCGGAAAAACCCGAGAGACCGCCCGCCTCGCCGAGTCAGTCCTTCGCCCAGAACATCTCGCCGGCGGGTTCGGTGATGACCGCTTGCTTCAGCGTTTCCAGGGCCTTGCGGAGACCTTCGATCGGGGACATCAGGCCGTCCTCGTGCTCGATGGAGAGGACGAAGTCGTAGCCGACCATCCGCAGATTCGAAACGAAGTCCTTCCACCACTCGATGCCGTGGCCGTAGCCGCAGCTTCGGAACACCCAGCTTCGACCGAGGATGTCGCCATAGCTCTTGGCGTCTAGGTTGCCGTTCAGGGCCGAGTTGTAGGGGTCGATCCGCGTGTCCTTGGCGTGGACGTGGAAGAGGGCGCCCTCCTTGCCCAGCTGGCGGACGGCGGCGATCGGGTCGATGCCCTGCCACCAGAGGTGCGAGGGGTCGAAGTTGGCGCCGATCCACTCGCCGCCCTTCACGCCGTTGCGGAGCTTCAGCAGGGTGTCGTTGCTGTAGCAGACAAAGCCGGGGTGCATCTCAATGCAGAAGCGGACCTTGTGGGCGGCCAGGTGCTTCGCCTGCTCTTCCCAATAGGGAAAGACGACCTGATTCCACTGGAACTCCAGGATGTCGCGGAATTCATCCGGCCAGGCGCAGGTGACCCAGTTGGGGTTCACCGCGTTCGGGCCGTCGCCGGGGCAGCCGCTGAAGCCGTTCACGCAGTCCACGCCGAGCATCGGGGCGAGCTGAACCGCCTTGTAGAACGCCTCGTGGT
>JAKRSE010000115.1 GCA_022402505.1 Fimbriimonadaceae bacterium
GAACCGAAGCCGGTGCTGATCTTGGTCGAGTTGACGGGGGGCTTGTAGTCGTTGTCCTGCCCGTCTCGGTAACCCTTCTCGTAAGCCGCCCGAGGCTCTGCCTTGGTAAGCGCCATTTCGAACAAGATCATGAAGACTCTCGCCCGGGCTCTGCTGATCCCGCGCAATCGGAGCGCAAAACCGACATCAAGATCTTGGTGCCCAGGAAAGGACTCGAACCTTCACCTCATTGCTGAGACTAGTACCTGAAACTAGTGCGTCTACCAATTTCGCCACCTGGGCAGGTCGGCAAGAGTCAATGATGCCACAGAAGGGGCAGGCGGGGCCAGGGGAGGGGGACCAAAATCCGGGGTCAGGCCGGGTCCGGCTTGGGTCTGCGAGCTTCGGCCCAGCCCTGAATCAGCCGGACCAGACCCCAGGCAGCGAAGGCGACCGCCGCTCCCACCAGCCAACCGAACAGGACCTGGGAGGGAAAATGGGCGCCGACATAGACCCGCGAGATGCCGACCAGGATCGCCAGAACCAGCCACGGCACGCCCCACCAGCCGAAGAACAGCGTGAAGCAGACCCCGACGCACATCATGTTGGCCGAATGGGCGCTGGCGGTGCCCATGCTGTCCGAGCGGCCCGTGCGGACGATCACGTCGTGGAAACCCTCGACGTTGTAGGGGCGAGGAAAGGGGATCGCCGCCTTCAGGATGTCCGTCGATTCATTGGCGAGCATCCAGGCGACCGCGCTGACGAAGCCGCCGATCCGAGTCAGCTTGAACGAGAGCAGGCCGATGATGAGGAGAAGAAGCGCGACCCGCACCCAGGTCAACTCCGTGGCCGTGCTCAGGAAGATCCAGAATCCTCGCTGGGTGGCGGGCCAGTCGTTGATGGCATGAAACAGGGAGCGGTCCAAGGGGTTCACGGCAGCGACGGTACATTATGGGGGTGAGCCGGGAGGCGGTAAGGTCGGGTGTCCATGGGGCGATCGTTGGGAGCACCCTCGGGAGCCCCCAGCGAGGACGTGCCGCGTATCGCCGTCTGACCTTCTACGACCCGATTCCGCTCCGGATGGCGCCGCAGGAAGGCCTGGACGCCTGGTGGGTGTGGATGGGCCACCTGCGGGGCCAGCGGAGCCGCTGGGCGCTCGGCCGATCCCTCTACGCGCAGTGGAGTTCGACGCATCGGGAGGCGGTGCACGGCCTTGCCAACCTGGCGTCCGGTCTGACCGGGACCCTGAGCGGCACGGTCCGCAATCCCCAGCCGGACGGGGCGGCTGCCATTCAGCGAAGCCTCTTCTGGGGCCTGGTCTTCCGGGGCCGGCCGGATGAGGCGGCGGAATGGGCCTTTCTGGACGCCTCGATCGACCACGCCGGAGAGGGGGCTACGGTGCCGGCCTACCTGGCCTGGGTCGTCTCCGTCACCGAGCCGGGCTGCGATCTGCCTGCGATCCTGGAGGCGGGGCTTCCCCTGCTGAGCGGGTCCAGCTTTGCCGGAAAGCTCTGGCCGATTCTGCGGGACCGATCCCCCCTGGCCGGCAGCGGTCCAGCGGTCCGGCTCGCGATTCAGGAAGCCGACCCCGCTCTCCGCGAAGGCAGCGCCGCCCGGGCACTCGCATGGGCGGTCCACGGCCTGCTGAGGGGGCGCGATTCGTTCGCCACCTGCCTGCTGGAGACGGCCTCCTGCGGCGGACCGGCCGACCAGTCGGCGGCAGCCGCCGGAATCGTGGCCGGGCTCCGGCTCGGAGTCCCATCGGACTGGCTGGCGCCGGTGGGTTCGGCCTTCGTCGGCTCCCACGCCCTCCGAGGGGTCGAAGCGCCGACGACTCTGGAGGATTTCAGCCTTTGGGTCGAGAACCTGGCCGAAGTCCACGGGCTGCCCGCCCCTGCAGAGCCGGCTTCTCCCGAGCCTGCCGTCGCCGAGCCTGCCGTCACCGAGCCCGAGTCATCGGAGATTGTGCTGGAGGCCGTCGAGGGGCCTGCAGAGCCGCAGCCTGCGGCCGAACCAGAGCCGCCGTCGCCGGCCCCCGTGCCTGAGCCGGCGCCTCTGCCGCTGACGAGCCTCCCTCCCACTCCATCGGAGGCGATCCTCGCCTTGGTCCGGAGTCAGGACGCCTTCACCGCCTCCGACATCTCGGGGATCGCGGTTCGGTGGGTGCATCTCGATCCGCCCTTCCTGCAGCCGCAATCCTCCCTGCGGCTGGTCATCGAATTCGTGAATGAGTCGGGGGCGGACCAGGAGGTTCATCCTCACCTGGAGGCCCCGACGGGCTGGACCGCAGCCAGCCGCATGGCTCCGTTCCGGCTTCCGGCCGGGGGCCATCAGAGCTTCCCGGCCGTCATCAAAGGGCCGGCGGAAGGTCTGCGTCAGCGCGAGTTTCTTCGGCTCAGGCTGCCGAACGGCGAAGCCAGGACCGCGATCCTGCCCCCCTCTGCCTGGCACGTGGTCGGCCCCTTCGTGAACATGGAGGGAACCGGCTTCGAGAAGTCCTATGCGGCCGAATCCCGCCAGCGGCTGGGCGAGGTGATGATGGGTCGGAGCGAGCTCATGGTCCAGTGGAAGCGGATCGCCTCCGACGGGGTCGTTTTGGACCTGGAGCCGATCTTCAACAACGGCCCCGGCGTCGCGTACCTTTGGGCCAAGGTGCAGTTCCCGGTGGATGGCGACCTTCGGATTCTCGCCGCGTCGGGGGTCGGGGCCGTCGTCTTTGTCGATGGAAAGCGGATCTCGGGCTACCACGATGAAGAGCCGCTGGACCTGGACCGGCCGCCCTCCCACTCGCTTGCCGAGTTTCGGACCCCGGGCGAATCGGTGATCCTCATCAAGACTCTTCGGAACCGGAAGCCCGCCTCGCCCCTTGTCGTGGCCTTCTACGACCGCGATGGGCGGGTCATCCATCCCGTCGCCTGGGCTCCGATGCCGCAATGATGGACCTGGCTCGGTGGCTGGCCCGCCGAGTCTGGTGGGGCATGCTGTGGGTGATGCGTCGGCCTCAGGTGCGGTGGATGCAGCGAAACCAC
>JAKRSE010000116.1 GCA_022402505.1 Fimbriimonadaceae bacterium
CCCGCGAGCTTCTCGGCCCATTCGGCGGCCGGCTTGCCGTAGAGTCCGGCCAGTTCGACGTTCTTGAACCCGGCGGCGGAGAGCTGTTCGAGGGTTCCCCAAAGGTCCTTTTCGAGCAGATCGCGGATGGTGTAGAGCTGGACTCCAATCTTCATTTGTTTTTCTCCTGCGGCCGGGTCGGCCAGGAAGGTGTTACCTGCCCTGCGCCGAGGCCGACCCGCCCCGGTCCCGAAGGCTGGGACCTTTTGCGGGACAGTGGCCTCGGGCTGAACCTGCCCAAAGAATCGGTCCCTGGAGGGAACATGACGCCTGGGCTACTCTTCGAAAGTTTGCCGGCACTTGCGCCGTCACCCCCTGGACGATGACGATCAGGGGTTGAGCAGAGACCAAAATGACCCGAAAAGCCTTCACCCTGATCGAACTGCTTGTCGTGATCGCGATCATCGCCATCCTGGCGGCGATCCTCTTCCCCGTCTTCGCTCAGGCGAAGGATGCTGCCAAGAAGACTCAGTCCATCAGCAACATGAAGAACATCGCGACCAGCGTGATGATCTACAACGCCGACTACGACGACACGATGCCCCAGAGCGCGTACCCGATCTTCCGCTCGACCGGCGTGACGATCATGTCCGTCTATGACCTTCTGCAGCCTTACATCAAGAACGTGCAGATCCTGGTCAGCCCGGCGGACTCCCCGGGTCAGAGCTGGAGGGCTCGACTGAACGCTCTCGGGCTGCAGAACGATCGGGTGGAGCGGGCGAGCTACATTCCGAACCTCGGCCTCTTCGGCGACAACCTGTGCGGCCTGCCGATCAAGTCGGCCTACACCCCGGTGATCAGCGCCACCTCGCTGGAGTCGGTGAGCCAAACGACGATGTTCTTTGACGGCTACATCAAGCAGAACGTCCCGGCCCTCGACTTCTTCACCTTCCTCGGACAGGCCCGCCATGCCGACGGCCTGGTGGTGAACTTCGCCGACAGCAGCGCGAAGTACTTCCGCTGGAACGCCATCGCGAGCATCGCCCGGGACATTCCGACCCCGGCCGGCAGCCGCGCTCCGGTCTATTACAGCTGGCGCACCGACACCGCCAACTGCGGAACCACCGGTCTCTGCAAGACCTCCGGCACCCTGCAGTCCGTGCCCAGCACCCCGACGGGCTACACCGAGAACGGTACGGCCGGCCCCTACAACGACCTTCACGGCGTTCCGGGCCTCCCGATCTCCGACTCGGAAGACACCGTCAACTGCATCTGATCCGGATCGGCTCCAGCCGGCCCGATCATCGGACCCCGCCCCAGGTTCTCTTGGGCGGGGTCTCTTCATTTTGCGGATCGTTGGGACAAGAGTCCTGACCGAATGGTCAGTCAGGGCCGATTTCGGACATCATGCCAACGGGATGAGCGGCTGCTCCGTCCCTCTTGGTGGAATCACATGAGTCTCGTCGCTTTCCTTGCCCTGGCGCCTGGCCTGATGCGGCAGGACCCCGTCCCGGTCCTGACCTACCAAGAGGCGATCCAGATCGCCGTGGACAACGCCTTCGCCATCCGAGGGGCCGAAATCGAGGCGGCCCGCGCTCAGGACCTGGTCGATCTGGCGAAGGTGGCTCAGGGACTCAATGTCTCGGTGAGCAGCAGCTACACGCGGACGGAGTCCCGGGGAGACTCGGGAGCCCAGCCCAACACGGGCGGCGGCTTCGGCCCGGTTCCGGACTCAACCCAGGTCAGCCTCACGGTGAGCCAGGTCATCGACATTTCCGGCGCGATCCGGACGGCGGTCCAGCAGGCCCGGTTCAACCGGCAGACGGCTCAGTTCCTCCTGGAGACGGAGATCAGCCGGATTCGGGCACTGGTGAAGACGAGCTACCTGAACATCCTCGCTGCCGATGAGAGCGTGGACATCCGGAGGGCGGCCGTGGATTCGGCCGAAGCCCGGCTGAAGACCACGCAGACCCGAGTGGCGGCCGGCGCCGTTCCCCGATTCGATGCCCTCCGGCTTGAGACCGATCTCAGCCAGGCCCGCAAGGACCTTCTGGACGCCCGCAACGCCGCCCGATTGACCCGACAGACCCTGAACAACGTGATGGCTCGACCGATCGAGACCCCGTTCACGGTCCAGTCGGCGGACATCCGGATCGAGCTTCCGGGCGAAGACGGAACCTTGGCGGCAGCGGCAATCCGGACCCGACCCGACCTGAAGGCGGCCGCCTCGGGAATCGAAGCCTTGAAGCAGGCTCTGGCCCGGGAACGGCTCGGCCTCGCTCCCCAGCTCAGCGTCGGCGTGGTCCACACCGAGAGCCTCGGCTCGCGACCGGTCGGGCAGCCGCCGGGAACCACGTCTGCACGCATTCAGGTCACCCTTCCCCTCTATGATTCCGGCCTGACTCGGACGCGGGTCCGCTCGGCCGAGAAGGATGTCGCCCGGGCCGAAATCAGCCTGGAGCAGGCTCGGCTGGGGGCGTCGCTGGAGGTCAGGGCTGCCCTGGCCGAACTGAGGTCGAACCAGGAGGCGGCGCAGGTCGCGGCCAAGACGGTGGAGCTCTCCGCCGAGGCCCTCCGCCTGGCCCAGCTCCGCTACGACGAAGGGGTCGGAATCCTGCTCGACGTGACCGTGGCCCAGAACCAGCTGACCACCGCCCGGAGCGCCGAGGTCGCCTCCCGCTTCCAGGCCCTGAATTCCTATGTCCGGCTGCTGAGGGCGGTCGGAACCGACGACCTGGCCGCGGCCGTCGCCGCCCTGCCTTCCCAGAACGAAGAGAAATGAATCGCCGCACTCCCACCCTCCTCCTCCTTGCCCTTGCGGCGGCGGTCGGACTCTCCGGCTGCGTCAACCGCACGGCTCAGAAGCAGGCGGCAGAAACGGCCGCCATCCAGAACGACCCTCGAGTCCCCGTCCGAGTCGTGACCGTCGAGCCGGAAAGCGTGGAGGAGAGCCTCTCGGTGACGGGCGAGATCGCCACCGACGACGACACGGTGGTCGCCGCCCGGGTTTCGGGACGGCTGG
>JAKRSE010000117.1 GCA_022402505.1 Fimbriimonadaceae bacterium
CGACTCGCGGGAGAGCTCCATCTCCGAGGCGGTCCGCTGGACTCCGCTCCGGACGCTTCCGATGAGGGCGGCGATCTCCTTGGTGGATTCTCCGGCCCGCTCGGCGAGCTTGCGGACCTCTTCGGCGACGACGGCGAACCCGCGCCCGCTCTCTCCGGCCCGGGCCGCTTCGATCGCGGCGTTCAGGGCGAGAAGGTTGGTCTGCTCGCTGATGTCTTCGATGGTCTGGACGATGCTTCCGATGCGGTCCTGCATGGCGCCGAGCTCTTCGACGGCCTTCATTCCGGCTTCGCTCCTGCTGTCCATTTCGGCCAGGGCGTCGGTGAGGAGGGCGAGCCTGCGGAGCCCGTCCTTGGCGTCTTCGGCCGCCTCCTGGCTGCGCTCGCTGACCTCTCGGCTGAGTCCGGCCATCTCCTGGATGCTGCGGTCGATGGCATCCACGGTGGCGGCTGCCTGGCTGGCGGTGTGGGCCAGCGACTCGCTGGCGCTCGCCATCTGGCTGGAAGTGGAGGCCGAGTCCGTAATGGTCCGCGCCACCTCGCCCAGAGCCCGATTCAGTCCGTCCTGGCGCGAGTCGCTCGGCCAGATCTGCTCGGCCTGGTTCTGGACCTGCCCCACGAGTCGACTCAGCGACTTCCGGGCTTCGTTCTGGTCCCGCACAACCCCCTGGGTCTTGGCCAAGACCCGATTGAACAGCTCTGCGAGGCGGCCGATCTCATCCTGGCTCGGATCCGGAATCGGCGTGGTCTTCGGCTCCACCCCGACTGTAAAGTCGCCCTGACTCATCGCCCTCGTGGAGTTCGACAGGCCGGTGATGCAGACGTTTTCCAGGCTCGTCAGGCGGTCGGTGAGCTGGCCCAGCGGGATGAGGATGCTGCGGAGCAAAGCCCGGGTCGAAACCACGGCCACGGCGATGATGATCAGCAGACCGACCAGCATCGAGATCTTCAACCCGATGCTCAGGGCTTCGGCGCCGCGGATGGCCGACTCGGCGGCGGCGGCGATCTCGGTCTTGGTCGCCTCGATCTGGGGGGCGATCTCGTCACGACCCATCGGCCGGAGCTCGTCGCGGAAGATCGCTTCCGCTCCCGCCTTGTTTCCCGACTCCAGAGCCGAGAGGAGCCGGTTGGTCGTCGCTCCGTAGCGATCCCAGGTTTCGGCCAGTCGAGCGATGGTCGGAGCCTGACCACCCATGGTCTCCTTCATCTGTTCCAGACGCTGCCGGGCGTCGGCGTCGACCTGCGGGAGCCCCGAGGCTGCCTGAGGCCCGGTCAGCAGGGCCGATGCCACCGCCAAGCGATACTAAGACGACTTCGCCGTGAACTCGGCGGTCGCTCTGACTGAGCTGAGCTTTCTCGACTCAAAGTCTCGGAGGACGTCCCCCAATCGAAGGATCCCCACCCCGCCGACAACGACGATCAGTGCTGCGACGACGGCGATCACCGCCATCGACACTCCGATCTTCATTCCAACCTTCCAATCTCGCATCGAATCTCTCTTCTGACCCCGTCTCGGCTCTCTCGGACCGGGCGCGATGGATATGTTCGGCGACTGGGATCACCATCCACAGATTGATTCTTGCGGAAGCAATCACTTGAAGCTGATGAATCAGGCATGTTTGCCAGGGTAGCCTGGCAGGCATGCACCTCGCAGCGCTCCTGGCGACCGGCCCCGGCCCTCTCGATGTCAGGATCGAAGGGGCCGAAGGCCGGGCTCAGCTCATGGTGAACGGTCGGCCCTTCGTCGTCAAGGGTGCCGGTGCGAGTCTGGAGATGCTGGACGAACTGGCAGCCGCCGGAGCGAATACGGTCCGGACCTGGGGCGTCGGCGACGACACGGCCGCCTACCTGGATCGAGCCCACGAACTCGGGCTGAAGGTCGTCCTGGGAATCTGGCTGAGAAAGGAGGAGGACGGATTCCGTTACGACAAACCCGCCGACCGAGTCTCCCAGTACCTCCATGCCCTGGATGCCGTTCAACGGTTCCGCCACCATCCGGCCCTTCTCATGTGGGCGGTCGGCAATGAGATGGAGCTGGGCGCACCCGATGAGCGGGTCTGGGTGGACGTGGAGAACATCACCCGAATCTTCAAGCGGTGGGACCCGGGCCGACCCGTGATGACGGTCGTCGCCGACATGTGGCCGGAGAAGATGGACGCCATCCTGCGCCGCTCCCCCAGCCTGGACCTCCTCGGCATCAACTCCTACGACGGCCTGCCGAGCCTCCATCAGCGGATGACACGCTGGACGAAGCCTTACCTGGTCACCGAATACCACTTCTCCAACCCTGCGCCGATCGAGACCGGCTTCTCGGCTCGCCTGGAACCGGATTCCACGACCAAGGCTCGGAGCCTGGAGCGGAACCACCTTCGAGATGTCATGGGTCGCCCCGGCCGCAGCCTCGGGGGGTTCTTCTTCCATTGGAGCCCTTCCACGACCCAGACCGCCTCCGTCCACAGTCCGTTTCTCCGGACGGGCGAGAAGCTGGAGGCGGTGGACGTTCTCACCCGTCTCTGGGGCGGTTCCAAGCCTGACAACGCGGCGCCGACCCTGGCCTCGGCCACGACTCAGGACTCAGGGCGTACGTGGAATGTCGCCATGACCGACCCGGACCGGGACCCGGTCGTGATGAACTGGGAAGTGATTTCCGAAGAACATTCGAGACGATTTGTGGGAGATTTTGAGCAGAAGATGCCCATAGTGCGAACCGGAACAACTTCGGGGGAGGTCAAGCTCCCGGCCGACCTGGAAGACGGCTCCTACCGAATCTTCGTCATCGGGCGGGACGGCCGGGGCGGGGCGGCTGTGTGGAACGCCCCGTACCTCGTCCGCAGCGGCCGGATCATCCGGGTGGGGATGTGGCCTCAGTCCCCGATGCCGGTGGAGCAGTCCTGACCGGCCCGCGGCTTTTCTCCAGGCGGTCCAGGACATCCACGAATCTCTCCACCGTCGGCCGGAGCGGTTCGATCGCCTGGAGCGGCCGGAGAATGTAGACCGCGAG
>JAKRSE010000118.1 GCA_022402505.1 Fimbriimonadaceae bacterium
GCCTCCGACCGGACCGCGCAGGCCGCCGTGGATCATCATCAGGCGTCCATAGGGTCCGCGGTCCACCTTGTCTTCCGCCTGGAACGGGAAGCGGTTCACGGACGAGGCGACCGGGTCCTGCCACCAGGTCTGCAGGCGGGCCGACGCGAAGGTCCCCTCATTTCCGACGGCGTAGGGCGAGGCCGGCGACTCCAGGAATTCGACGACCGGCTCGTCGTCCTGCTCGACGATCAGGGGTCGGCGGGAGGCTCCGAAGGAGGTCCCGGCGGCCAGGCCCTCCCGAATCTCCACGATCTGAAACGGCTCCAGCGTGTTCCGCCACGATTCGATGAGGCCGTGCCGATCCAGCGAGAAGGCGAGGCTCCGAGTCAGGATCACCGCCTTCACGGTCTGGGGTTCGGCAGGCTGGGCGACGCCTGCCCAGGCGGCCGAACCCGCGAGGGCGAGGCAGGCAAGGGGGAGGCGCATCATTGAACACTCATTCTAGTCCCGGCGGACGAGCGATCTGGGTCAGTCGAAGATGCGAAGGTCGGCCGGGTGGGCGGCATGGCCGTCTCCCCGCGTGAAGGCGAGGGATTCTCGGCTCCCGATCCCGGAGAGGTCGGCGGGCAGCCGGCCGATGAGGTCCAGCACCACCGCACGCGCCTTTTCGGCATTCGACTTGAAGACTTCCAGCACGTCATGGGCCGTCACTGCAGACGTTTCGGCCACGACGCCGCTATCGTAATCCGTGACGAGCGAGATGTTCACCACGCCCATGCCCAGCTCGTGGCAGAGGTAGTTCTCCGGGTACTGGGTCATGTTGATGATGTGCCAGCCCATCTTGGTGAACCATTCGCTCTCGGCCTTCGTGCTGAATCGGGGGCCCTGGATGACGACGACGGTCCCGGATTCGTGGCAGACGATTCCGTGGTCCCGGATGGCCTGAATCGCGAGGGCCCGGAGGGTCTTGTCGTACATGTCGGCCGGGGAGATGTGGCTCGTGATCGGGCCGTCGTAGAAGGTGTCCGCCCGGCCGGAGGTCCGGTCGATGAACTGATCGGCGACCAGAAAGTGGCCCGGCTCGATGTGGCGCTGGAGCGAGCCCACGGCGCAGGGACTGATCACCGCCCGGACTCCCAGCTTGTGGAAGGCCCAGACGTTCGCCCGGTAGTTCACTTTGTGCGGCGGCAGGTGGTGGCTTCGGCCGTGGCGGGGAAGGAAGGCGACCCTGCGTCCCGAGACCTCGGCGACCATCACGCTGTCGCTCGGGGGCCCGTAGGGCGTATCGACCTTGATCTCCTGGACGTTCTCCAGGAGGCTGTAGAAGCCGCTTCCGCCGAAGACGCCGATCTCGATGGGCTCGCGGCTCACGATCCCCTCGCCGCCTTGATCAGAGCGGTGGAGATCGCCTCGGCCATCATCTCCATCCGGCCGCCTCGACGCACCAGGATGTCCTCTTCGATCTCATAGACCCGACGTGTGCGGACCGCTTCGATCGAGGCCAGCTGCGGGTCGGCGAGAATCCCGGCCCCCTGCTCCTTGCCGGTCAAGATGACGCCGGGATTGAAGGCGACCAGGCCTTCCAGACTGACGGGCATATAGGCCGTTCCCTTGACGGGAAGCGTCTCGCCTCCGATCCTCTTGACCAGATCGGCCCAGAGACTCTCCTGACCTGCGCCCAGGTAGCTGCCGCCCGCGCCGATGAGGAGGGCGATCCTCGGCTTGTTGCCGGCCGTCTCCAGCGCGGCGCGACCCGCCTCGATCCTCTCGTCCACCTTGTCCAGGTACTCGGAGACGTTCAGTTCGCCTCCGATCGCCTTGGCCACCTGGAAGGCCTGAGCCCGGTACTCTTCCAGGTTGTTCGGATCATAGGCGATGGTCTCGAAGCCCAGCTCCTTGATCTTCGCGGCCTGCTGCTCGCCGATCAGGGCCGCATCGTAGATCACGAAGCTCGGCTGAAGCTCGGTGATCTTCTCGAAATCCGGGGCGATGCCGTTGGTGACCACGGAGGCCCGCAGGTTCATCGGGAAGTTGCAGTCGGCGGTCCGCCCGACCAGAGACCCGTTGTTCAGGGTCTTGCCCACCACCTCCGTCGCGCTCGGGGCGAGGCTGATGATGGTGGGAGTCCCCTCCTTGCGAGGCACGCCGCCGATGATCTCCTGCTCCACGCAGCCTCCGGCAAAAAGGGTGAGCGCCAGGATCGCCGCGCCCGCGAGTGACTTCATGAGGGCCCGCCTCGTCATGTTCGGCATTTTGAACGCTTGCCGCCGCCGGAGAATTCCCGTTTGGGACCCGTTCGGCCCGATGGCGGATTTCCCCAGGAAAGTGGACGGGAAATGGCAGGGGCAACAGGACTCGAACCCGCGACCTGCGGTTTTGGAGACCGCTGCTCTACCAACTGAGCTATACCCCTGCGCGGCCCTCCATTTTACCGCGATTCTGAGCCGTCTGGGGACCCGGGCCCGGCGATCTTGTCGAAGGTCGGCCCAAACCTCCGGGGTGTTGAAATGTGGAAGGAATCCGTCCGACGAGGGGACCCGTCTCCATGCGCCACTCGGCACAATGAGGAGATGAGGTCCGGGCGGAGCGCTTTTCGGGGTTCGGGCGCGGAGGCGGGCCTGGCCGAGGCCTTTCTCGAAGCCGACTCCGACACCCGGAGCCGCTGGGAGGCCTGCATGGGTCCGATCCAGAAGGGGAGGCTCGGGCTGGCCGTCTTGATGGAGGACGCCGAGGCGGGACTCCGGCTTCTTCTGGAGGGTGCCGCCGCCGCCCGATCCTCGGCTGCCGGCTGGAACTCCGTCTGGCAGGGCGCCTGGGCGCTCAAGCCCTGGCTGGGGCCGGAATGGCCTGCGGTCCTCAAGCCCCTGATGCGGCGCATCCCCTTCGGCGTGGCCGGCACGGCCCTGGTCCGAGTCGGCTCGGTTCACGCGGACGATGTCTGGGAGATGGATCTGGTCATCGAAGCCGCCGCGAGGTGCAAGGTGAGGGACATCGATCCGCTG
>JAKRSE010000119.1 GCA_022402505.1 Fimbriimonadaceae bacterium
TGCTTGAGCGGATCAAGCGACTGACCGGCTGAACGACCCCGGATGCTCGAGGGCCCCAAGATGACCGCCGACTCACCCCGATCGCAGAACCTCAAGCGATTTCTGAGGTTTGGTCTGCCGGCCATGATCCTGCTGCTTGCCGGAGCCGCCGCCGCTCAACAGACCGGCAGCCTGCCGATGCCGAACATCCAGATCGGCATGAACGGCGGCCAGGGCAAGGGCGACGTCAGCACTTCGCTCCAGATCCTGGCGATGCTGACGGTGCTCAGCCTCGCCCCGGCGATCCTCATCCTCACCACCGCCTTCACCCGGATCGTCATCGTGCTCGGATTTGTGCGGACGGCGTTGGGAACCCAGAACATTCCGCCGACCCAGGTCATCGTCGGTCTGTCGCTCTTTCTCACCTTCTTCGTCATGGCTCCGACCTATCAGAAGGTCTATGACGACGCCCTGGTCCCCTACATGCGGGAGCAGAACCCGATCAGCTTTCAGGAGGCGGTGAGCCGGGCCGAGGGGCCGATCAAGGAGTTCATGCTCAAGCACACCTACGAGAGCGATCTCCTGATGCTGCAGCAGATGAGGGGCGAGACGGCGGCGACGGCCGAGGATGTCAGTCTGGTCTCCCTGATCCCGGCGTTCGTTCTCAGCGAACTGAAGACCGCCTTCATCATCGGGTTCTACATCTTCGTCCCGTTCATCATCATCGACCTGATCGTCGCGAGCATCCTGATGGGCATGGGCATGATGATGATGCCGCCGGTCATCGTCTCCCTGCCCGCCAAACTACTGATCTTCGTCCTGGCCGACGGCTGGTCGATTCTGGCGCGGGCGATCCTGCTGGGGTACTCGTAGCATGGATTACGGCAGCGTCCTTGAGGTCACCCGGCAGGGGTTCACCGTCGCCCTGCTCATCACGCTTCCCATCCTGGCGGTCGCCCTCTTCGTCGGGCTGGCCGTCTCCGTGCTCCAGGCGATGACCCAGGTTCAGGAGATGACCCTGACCTATGTCCCGAAGATGATCGGCGCGGCGATCGTGGTCATGATGATGGGGAGTTGGATGCTGACAACCCTGGTCCGGTTCACCCAGTTCTGCTTCCAGGCCGCCGAGCAGGTGGCCAAATGAACCTGACGCATGAATGGCTCTTCGCCTTCCTCTGCGTGTTCATCCGCTGCACGGCGATGCTTCTCGCCGCCCCCATGACCCCCACGGCCGTGCCGACCAACATCCGGGTCCTCGTGGGAGCGGCGGTGGCGTTTGCCGCTTCGGTCCCCCTGATGACCCACATCGGACCGCCTCCGGCCGATCTGGTCGCCCTGATCCTGGCGGTGCTTCGAGAGGCGATCACCGGCTTCATCCTGGGCATGACCCTTCAGGTGGTCGCGGCCATGGTCGAAGCAGCCGGCACCCTCTCGGACCTCCAGATGGGCCTGGCCAACGCCCAGGTCTTCAACCCGGTGAGCGGCGGGGCCGCCACTCCCATCGCCCGGTTCAAATTCATGCTGGCCATCGTTCTGATCTTCTCGAGCGACGCCCATCACCTGATGTTCTCCGGCCTGGTGAAGAGCTATTCGCTGGGAGCCGTCAGCCCGGCCACGGCCGAACACCTCCAGGCCGGCTTCGTCTCGATGATCGGCCAGCTCTTCGTCGCCGCCATGATGATCGGTGCTCCGGTCGCAGCCCTCGGGCTCCTGATCGACATCGCCGCCGGCGTCGTGAACAAGGCGGTTCCCCAGACTCAGCCCTTTCTGCTGGCCCTCCCCGTCAAGCTGTCGGCCGGAATGCTCGTCCTGGCCGTCGGCCTGCCGTCGATGATCGGAATGATCAAGCACGGGGTCGAGATCGGCTTCGGGACCATGCTCAAGGCACTCGGAGGCGCATGACATGGCCGCCAACGGCCAGACGGGCGAAAAGACCGAAGACGCCACTCCAAAGCGCAAACTAGACGCAAGGAAGAAGGGGCAGGCCAGCAAGTCGATCGACCTTTCGGCTGCCGCCGGCCTGATGCTCTGCGCCTTCATGCTTCCGGGCGCGCTCATGGGGGCAGGAGAGGGGCTGATGATGCTCATGGGGCGGCTTCCCGAAAAGTCGACCGCGCCCCTGACTCCAGAGTCGGCGATGCAGCTCCTGGGCACGTCACTCTGGCCGGTCCTGGCGCCGACCCTCCCCCTGATCTTCGCCCTGATGGCCGTGGGCGTCGCCGGGAACCTGGCTCAGGTCGGACTGCTCTTCAGCGCCGAGCCGCTGAAGCCCAAGTGGGAGAAGATCAACCCCCTGGAAGGCGCGAAGAGGATGTTCTCCAAGAAGGCGCTCTTCGAAGGCTTCAAGGCGATCTTCAAGCTGGGAGTCTTCAGCTGGATCGCCTATGCCGTCGTCGCGGCCGAGTGGGACGGGATCGCGACGCTCACCCAGATGTCGGCCCAGAGTGCGGGCAAGCTCATCCATGACATCGCCTTCGCCATCCTGATCCGCATCGGTTTGGCCTGGCTGGTCCTGGCCGGACTCGACTACTTCTTCCAGCGGAAGGACTTCGAGAAGAACCTGAAGATGACCAAGCACGAGGTCAAGCAGGAGTACAAGGAGCAGGAAGGTTCGCCCGAAACCAAGCTCGCCCGACAGAAGCAGAGAGGCAAGCTGAAGAAGGGCTCGCTGAAGTCGCAGCTGGCCGAAGCGACCGCCATCGTCACCAACCCGACCCACTTCGCCGTCGCCCTGAAGTACGACCGGGATTCGATGGGGGCTCCCGTGGTCATCGCCAAGGGCCAGGACTATCTCGCCCTCAAGATCAGGGAGATTGCCGGGGAGCTCGGCGTGCCCCTGGTGGAGAACAAGCCGCTTGCCCGGGCCCTCTACCGCGAATGCGAGCCTGGCGACGTGATCCCGAGATCTCTGTTTGCCGGCGTCGCCGAGGTCCTGGCCTACGTCTATCGCACGTCCGAACGGCACAAGCGACGGGCCGGCTGACGATCCCA
>JAKRSE010000120.1 GCA_022402505.1 Fimbriimonadaceae bacterium
CGCCGGAGCGCTGGATGACATCCGTGATCCCCTGGACTCCGGATCGGAGGATGTCGTCGGCCGCCAGAAAGGCCTTTGAGGTCGAGAGGTTCCGGTTCGATTCCAGCAGCCTCTGGTTCGGCACAACGATCAGGGCGTCCGCGACCAAGGCCAGCCGCTCGATGGCCGCCAGGGCTCGCGCCGACTTCTGCCGGCCCTCAAAGTTGAACGGGGTGGTGACGACGGCCACCGTGAGGATGCCTCGGTTGCGGATCGCTTCGGCCAGGATCGGGGCGGCGCCGGAACCCGTGCCTCCGCCCATGCCCGCCGAAATGAAGACGAGGTCCGTGTCGTCCGTGATCAGGTCCATCACGTCGCGGAGCGATTCCTTGGCGGCGGCCGCACCCTTGTCCGGGTTTCCGCCGGCGCCTCGTCCTCCGGTGGAGGCCATGCCCAAAGCGATCCGGTGCTCGGCGGCGTTGGCCATCAGGGCCTGGGTGTCGGTGTTGACGGCGATGAGATCGACGCCAAGAAGGCCGGCTTCCACCATTCGGTTGACGGCGTTCCCACCCGCGCCCCCGATACCCAGCACCTTGATCACGGCGCGTGACTCAAATAGGTTGATGGGACTCATCGACGGCTGCTCCTCTCCGCTGGCTGGCATGGACCTGCCCTCAAAGACGGAGCAGACCGGCGAACCGGTGCAGACCTGGGCCTTCCTTTCCGAAAGTTTTCCCCACCATTCGGTTCGGTATTCTTCCGGGCATGGCCGAGCCGCGCGTGGGCATCATCATGGGGTCGCACAGCGCCCTGGAGACCATGAATCCGGCGGCGCAGTGCCTGGAGCAGTTCGGCGTTCCGCATGAGGTCGAGATCGTCAGCGCACACCGGACCCCCCACCGGATGGTGGAATACGCTGAAACGGCGGCCTCGCGAGGGATCGAGGTGATCATTGCCGGGGCGGGCGGTGCGGCCCATCTGCCGGGCATGACCGCGGCCCTCACGACCCTGCCCGTCATCGGCGTCCCGGTTCAGAGCCGGGCCCTCAGCGGCGTGGATTCGCTGCATTCCATCGTCCAGATGCCGGCGGGGATCCCGGTGGCGACCGTGGCGATCGGAGCCGGATGGAACGCCGGGCTGCTGGCGGTCCGGATTCTCGCCATCCGCGACCCGGCCCTCTCGGAGCGGCTGGCCGACTACCATCGGTCCCAGGCCGAGATGGTCCGGCAGAAGAATTCCGAATACGCGCGCCGGTTCGAGGGGTAAACCAGACTCGATGTCCCAAGCCCCCCTTCTGCTGGACGGCCGAACCCTCTCCAAGACCATTCGGGCCGAGCTGAAGACCCGGGTGGCCGATCTGCGGGCCAAGGGAATCGTCCCCCGAATCGAAGCGGTCGTGGCGGCTCAAGACCCAGCGAGCCTCGCCTATGTCGCCATGAAGAGAAAATGGGCGGCCGGGCTCGGCATGGAATCCGGCGAGTTCGCCGTCACCGATCAGGTGAGCCAGGCCGAAGTCGAAGATCACGTTGCCCGGCTGAACGCCGATCCCAGGGTGCATGGGGTCCTGGTTCAACACCCGCTGCCCAAGCACCTGAACGAGGCCGCGGTTCTGGATGTTCTCGGCGCCGAGAAGGATGTGGACGGCATCACTCCCGCCTCGCTCGGCCGACTGACCGCCGGTCTTCCGGGCTTCCGTTGCGCGACGCCGCTGGGGATCACCCTGCTCCTGGAGAGGTACGGAATCGACTGCCTGGGCCGTCACGCCGTGGTCATCGGCCGCAGCAACATCCTCGGCAAGCCGATGGCGCTGATGCTTCTGGAACGCCACGCCACCGTGACGATCGCCCATTCGCGGACCCGTGATCTGCCCGACCTCGTCCGCACCGCCGATCTGGTGGTCGCCGCCGTCGGCCGACCGGAGCTGGTGAAGGGCGACTGGATCAAGCCGGGGGCGGTCGTCGTGGATGCAGGCTACAACAAGGTGGAGGGGCGGACGCACGATGTCGGCGACTGCGACTATGAGGCCTGCGCCGCCGTGGCCTCGGCCATCACCCCCGTGCCGGGAGGGGTCGGCCCGATGACGGTCGCCAGTCTCCTGAAAAACACGGTGGACGCCGCCGAACGGTCCCTCTCCTGAATCCTTCTTCGCCGGGCCGGTCTCTCCTCTTTCAACAGCCGCTCATTCGCATGGGCGGAACCGCACGAGAGAAGAGATGGAAAAGATTGCCGTTGAATCGCTGGCCAAGCGGCTGGAGTCGGGAGACCGGCTCCAGCTGATCGATGTCCGCAGCCCCGGGGAATTCGCCGCCGGCCACATCCCGGGGGCCGTCAATATGCCGATGGAGGAAGTCGAGGCCCGCGTCCTGGACATGCACGGGCATGACCCGGTGGTTCTGGTCTGCCAGTCCGGCAACCGAGCCTGCATGACATTCGACGTCCTGTCCGCCCAGCGCGATGACCTGATGGTCCTGGAGGGCGGCACGAGCGCCTGGCAGCAGGCGGGTCGGAGCGTGATCCGCACCAGTCGAGCCCGCTGGTCGCTGGAACGACAGGTCCGTCTCGCCGCCGGACTCCTGGTGCTCATCGGCAGCCTCTTGGCGGTTCTGGCGGCTCCTGGCTGGGTCTATCTGGCGATGTTCGTCGGAGCCGGCCTCACCTTTGCCGGCCTCACCAACATCTGCGGAATGGCCTCGCTCTTCGCGATCATGCCCTGGAATCGTCCCGCGGTTCCCGCGTCCGGTCGGGAGGTGAAGGCGTGATCCTGAAGCGGTTCTACGACGAGGGGCTGGCGCAGGCCTCCTATCTCGTCGGGTGTCCGGGCGCCGGCGAAGCGGTGGTGATCGACGCCAATCGCCACCTCGATCAGTACCTGGCGGCGGCCGAGGCGGAGGGCCTCCGGATCACGGCCGTCACCGAAACCCACATCCACGCCGATTACCTGAGCGGAAGCCGAGCACTGGCGGCGAGAACGGGTGCGA
>JAKRSE010000121.1 GCA_022402505.1 Fimbriimonadaceae bacterium
CCCATGTGGACACGTTCCTCTTCGATCTGAAGGCGACCGGAGAGGCCGAGCATCGGCGGCTCACCGGGGTGGACCCCAGAACCATTCTCGCCTCGCTGCGCCACCTGGTCGATTCGGGGGCGGATGTGATCCTGCGGTGTCCGCTGGTTCCGGGAGTCAACGACACCGACTCTCACCTGCGGCAGATCGCCGGGTACAGCCATCTGGTCCGACAGGTGGACCTGATGCCTTATCACACCCTGGGTGAATGCAAGTACGGCGAGCTGGGGCTGACTCCGCCGATGCAGGGGAGGCAGGCCGCGACCGAACAGGATGAGGCTCGCTGGCTCCAGCGCCTGGCCGAGTTCGAGGCGGAAAGAGTCGGGCTCGGCTGAGTATCCTGCCGATCAGAGATGGATTTCGGATTGAGCGGCCGAGTCGCCATGGTGGCGGCGGGGACCAAGGGCATTGGACTGGAGGTCGCCAAAACACTGGCCGATGAAGGGGTTCGCATCTCCCTCTGCGCCCGGGATCAGCGGAACTTCCATGCGGTTCTCAGCCTGCTCGGTCCCGATCACCAGGCCTACCCCTGCGACGTGGCCAATCCCGCCGACCTGGACGCCTGGTTCTCCCTGACCCTCCGGGAGATGGGCCCGCCGGACATTCTGATCACCAACTCCGGAGGTCCGCCCGCCGGAATCTGGCCGGACATGACCGACGAGCAGTGGCAGCTCGGCTTCGAAAACAGCTTCATGCATGCCGTGCGCCTGGTTCGGCTGGCCGCGCCCCACATGCGTGCAAAGGGGTGGGGGCGGATCGTCCACATCACCTCGCTGACCGCCAAGGAGCCGGCCGCACTGCTCCCCATCTCCTCGGCGATGCGCTCGGGGCTCTCGGCCTTGACCCGGCTGCAGGCGGCCGAACTGGCGGCCTCGGGGATCACGGTCAACGCGGTCCTGCCGGGGCACACCCTCACCGAACGGCAGGTCCACCTGGCCCAGATTCGGGCGGAAAAGCAGGGGATTTCGGTGGAGGAGGCGCTTCGCGAGACCTCCGAATCCCTCCCGATCAAGCGTCTGGCCGACCCTCGCGAGATCGCCGCCCCGATCGCCTTCCTCTGCTCCAAGCCGGCCGCCTACGTCAGCGGAGTCAGCCTGCTGGTGGATGGCGGGGCCGTGAAGGGGATCGGCTGACGCCGAACGAAGAAGGCCCGGGATCGCCGAAGCGATCCCGGGCCCGCAGGTCGCGTCCTCGCAGCCGTCAGTCGGCCGGGGCGATGACGACTCGGCGATTCGGCTCTTCGCCTTCGCTGTAGCTCTGAACCCCTTCCAGTTCGGCGATGGCGTTGTGAACCACGCGCCGCTCGAAGGCCGGGAGCGGATCGAGGACGGCCTCCAGACCCTTCTCCTTCACCTGCTCGGCGATCTCATTGGCCTGGCGGATCAGGATCTCGCTTCGCTTGGCGCGGAAGTCGTTGCCGTCCAGGACGACGCGGACGTTCTTCTCGAAGTTCCGGCTGACGATGACGTTGGCCAGATACTGGAAGGCGTTGAGCACCTCACCCTTCTTGCCGATCATGTAGCCCGTGTCCTTGCCTTCCAGGCTCACGTTGACGTACCGGCCGTTGACTCCCTGAGCGACGGCTTCCACCTTCAGGTCGCCGGCCTCCATCAGCGCGTTCAGCAGTTCAACGACCTTTTCGGCGTCCTCATCGGTCGCCACCACGTCGTCGCGGTCGTCCTTGGACTCCTTGGACTCGGGTGCCTCGGCGGCTTCGCCGGATCCCTCGGCGGGAGCTTCGGCGGCCTCCTTCTTGGCTCGGGTCCGGCGCGCAGGCTTGGCGGCGGGCTCGGCTTCGGCTTCCGGTTCGGCTTCCGCCGCGGCGGGGGCCTCGGCGTCGACGGGTTCCTCTTCCTTCTTGAAGAGGGTCTTGCGGCCGCGCTTCGGCTTCTCTTCAGCGGGGGCTTCGGCCGGCTCTTCCGCCGCGACGGGCGTGGGAGCGGGTGCGGCCGCAGGCTTGGCAGCCTCGGCACGGACAATCAGGGTATCGGGGCGACCGAACAGTCCTTTCTTTTTGGACAGGACGGTCACGGTGACGGCGGAAGGATCGACACCGAGCTGGGCCGCCGCTTGCGTGCGGGCCTCATCCTCAGTGGTTACGGTGAGCTCGAGCGTCTCCATAAATCTCTCTCAGGTTCTCCTACAAGGGTCAGGGCTTTTTGGGAGTCTTCTTCTTGGGGGTGATCTTCTTGGGCATCGCCTGCTTCGCCCCCTTGAACTTGTCCACCTTCACACCCCCTTCTTCGGCCGGGCCGATCGGGAGGCTTCCTCCCTTCACGGTCGCAACCTTGGTCAGCGGCGGAAGTGGGAGGCGGTATGTGATCAGCGACTGGGCCGTCGAAAGGATGTTCGTGAAGGTCCAGTAAACCACAAAGGCCGAGGGAAGCGGCCAGAAGAACATCATGATGCTGAAGAACACCGCGATGCCCAGGCCCATCAGCCGCTGCTGCTTGGCGTTCGCCGGGTCGGTGATCGGCTGCAGCAGGGTGGCGACCACCATCGAAACGCCGTAGATGGCGATCAGGATGTAGTCCATCTCGCCGAGGTTCGGCGCGAGCGGGATGCCAAGAAACTGAGTGCTGCCCGGGTGGATCCAGAGGAACGAGCCCTTGGTGAACTCGAACTTGTACTGGAGCATGCACTGGTAGACCGCCAGAAAGAAGGGCAGCTGGATGAGCATCGGGCCGCAGCCGGCCATCGGATTGATGCCGTACTCCTTGTACATCTTCATGGTCTCCGCCGTGAAGGCCTGCTGGTCGGTCACCTGCCCCGTCTTCTTGTCGGTGAACTTGGCCTTCAGCTCTTCCATGTAGGGTTTGAGCTGGCCCATCTGCCGGCCCCACATGATCTGCTTGTGGGCCAGGGGGAGGATGATGGCTCGGACCGCCAGCGCCAAGAGAAGCGCCGCGAAC
>JAKRSE010000122.1 GCA_022402505.1 Fimbriimonadaceae bacterium
GCTCGAAGATCTGACCCAAGTCTCGCGGCTGCTGCACGCCCTTGAGCGCTCGAGCCAGCGACGTGTGGGGGTGGAAGGCGAGCCGGAGCGCCTCGCGGCTCACCGCCTGTTCGATCAGCAGGTCTTCATAGGCCTGCGGGATCGTGGTCGGGCGGATCATCTTGTTCCGCAGCCGGTTGCGCACCTCGAACGGGTCGATGTGGAAGGGCAGCCAGCGGGCGATGTTCTCAGTCCCGGTCTCCTTCAGCACGTTGCAGATCGAGTAGCTCATGCCCAGGTTGGCGGAGACCGTGCGGTTGTAGGTGCCGTCGAAGACGCTGAAGACGTCGGTGGTCGCCCCGCCGATGTCCACGCCCAGAATGTTGATGTTCTCCTGGTCGGCGTAGCTCTTCATCAGCTTGCCGACGGCGTTCGGGGTCGCCATCACCTCTTCGCTGGCCCAGTCGAGCAGCTTGGAGTAGCCGGGGGCCTGCTGCATGACGTGCTCCAGGAAGAGCTCGTGGATTTCGTCGCGGGCGGGGGCCAGGTTCTCCGTGTCCATCGTGGGTCGGAGGTTGTCCACCACTTTCAGGGCGATGGTCTCACCCAGAACTTCGCCGACCTCCTCGCGCACGTCCTTGTTGCCCGCATAGATGACGGGCAGCTTCATGTCGCCGAACCGAGGCTTGGGATCGGCGCGGCGGATCACCTCGGCCATGTCGATCAGGTGCTGACGGGTGCCGCCGTCGGTGCCGCCGGACATCAAGATGATGTCGGGCCGCAGCCGCCGCAGTCGGTCCACCCGCTGGTACTCCTTGCGGCCGTCGTTCACCGCCAGGGTGTCCATCAGGATCGCGCCCGCGCCCAGGGCCGCTCGCTCGGCCGACTCCGCGCTCATCTCCTTCACGACCCCGGCGACCATCATCTGCAGTCCGCCGCCGGCGCTGGAGGTCGAGACATAGAGGTCGCTGCCGTCGGTGTCTCCGGCTCGGTCTTCAAACCGGGTGCCATCCTTGATGAGCTTCCAGACCTGGCCATCCTTGATGAGGGTGCGACGGGCGGGGGTGAAGCCTTCGGGCACCGTGGTCTCGGTGATCTCCTCCAGCTCGGTCATGGCGTTCAAGACGCCGATGGTGACGTCTTCGAAGGGCTTCTCGACGGTCGTCGGAGCCTCGCCTCGGGCCACCAGGCGGTATTCGCCCGCGTCGTTTCGTTCAATGAGGATGGCCTTGGTGGTGGTGGAACCGCAGTCCGTGGCCACGATGCGCCTGATGTCGTTCGGCATGGGCGTGTATCCCGATAGGATGGCCCATCCAAGCCCCCCGGCGCAACCTCCAGAGCCGGGGCAGGGTCAGGCGTCCAGACGATGCAGCGCCGCCGCCGAACCGAGGATTTCGGTGAATCGGTCGAGGGGCCATTGGGTGGCGGCGTCGCTCAGGGCGTTCGCGGGGTCGGGGTGGACTTCCAGGAAGAGGGCGTCGATCCCGACGGCGCAGGCGGCCCGGACCATCGCCGGGATGCTTTCACGCACGCCGGCAGTCGAGGTCCCCGCTCCGCCCGGCCGCTGGGCCGAGTGGGTCGCATCGAAGCAGACGGGCACGCCCAGGCCCCGCATCTGCTCCAGACCCGGCATGTCCACGATGAGGGTGTTGTAGCCGAAGGTCGTGCCCCGTTCGGTCAGCATCTGCCCCTTCGCCCCGAAGCCGTCCAGCTTGGCGACGATGTTCCGGGTGTCGCCGGGAGCCAGGAACTGCCCCTTCTTCACGTTGACGGGCTTGCCCGTGGCGGCGGCGGCTTCCAGGAGGTCGGACTGGCGGCACAGGAAGGCGGGAATCTGCAGCAGGTCCACCACTTCGGCGGCGACGGCCGCCTGGTCAGGCAGGTGGATGTCGGTGGTCGTCGGGACGCCGAACTCCCGACCAATCCGGGCCAGGATCTCCAGACCCGCCTCGATGCCTTCCCCGCGGTTGGAGTCGGCCGAAGTCCGGTTGGCTTTGTCGAAGCTCGCCTTGAAGACGTACCCCAGACCGAGTTCCGCGCAGGCGGCTTGAGCCCGCTCCGCCACCCGGCGGCAGAGGTCGAGAGATTCGGCCAGGCAGGGACCGGCGATGACGGTCAGCCCGCCGTCGCCGATCCGCACCGATTCACCGACTGAGAGCCACCGCTCCGGAGCCAGACTCTTGACCATCCTTCAAGAATGCCACGAAGTGCTCGGAAGAGGGGGCCAGTCCCTGATACACGGCCAGGACCTCTTCATCGGGGGTCATGATCACGTAGACCGGATTCGTGCCGACCTGGGTCAGCTTCTGGCGAAGGTCGGCGTTGGCGTTGTCGGCCGGGGTGTTCCGGTCGGTGAAGAGCTTGGCCCGGCTCATCTTCTCCAGCTCGGCGCGGATCTCGGGCCGGGGGAAGAAGTCCTGCTCCATCACCCGGCAGTTGGCGCAGGTGACTCCGGTGAAGTCCACGAAGATCAGGCGGCCTTCCGCTTCGGCTTCGGCCTTGGCCTGTTCGATGGTGCTGTGCCAGGCGAGGTCGGCGGCCGAGGCGGCGCGGCCCGGGTAGGGGACGGGCGGCAGGAAGGCGGTCACGTTGCCCATCGGCATCCCCTGCATCCCGGCCAGCAGCCAGACGACCACCCCGAAGTTCGCGACTCCGAAGACGCGGCGGCCCCAGCCGACCGTCACCTTGTCCTCGTGAGGCAGCTTGATCCAGCCCATCAGGTAGACGGCAGCCAGGCTCAGAAGCACGACCCAGACCGCGAGGAAGACCTCACGGGTCAGCAGGCCCCAGCCGTAGACGAGGTCGATGTTGCTGAGGAACTTGGCGGCGAAGGCGAGTTCCAGGAAGCCCATGTAGGCCTTGGCGCTCACCAGCCAACCGCCCGACTTGGGCAGCTTGGAGAGCCATTGGGGGAACATCGCCAGCAGTAAGAATGGCACGGCGAAGGCGGTGCTGAAGGCCAGCATCCCG
>JAKRSE010000013.1 GCA_022402505.1 Fimbriimonadaceae bacterium
GGAGCCCTTCGCGCCCATGAGCGAGCCGGTCGAACCGATCGTCTTCTGGGTGGACAACGCCTGGCCCGAAGAGTTTCGGCCGACGGTCCGCGACGGAATCCTCAGCTGGAACAAGGCCTTCGAGCAGATCGGCTACAAGAACGCCATCGTCGTCAAGCAGATGCCCGACGATGCGGACTTCGACCACGCCGACATGCGCTACAACGTCATCCGGCTGGTCACCTCGCCCAGCGCCGCCTACGCCGTCGCCCACTTCCGGGTCAACCCGCTCACGGGCCAGATCCTGAACGCCTCGGTCACGGTCGATTCGAACTTCCTCAAGTTCTCGGCCCAGGAGTTCGAAGTCTTCCGGCCGGAGGTCGTCTTCCGCGAGCGACGGGCACTCATCGACGGCGACCAGGAGACCATCGCCCGGAAGCTGGCCAAGGCGAAGGCCCAGGAACATCGACACACCGCCGCCTGCGGCTGTGAGGTCCAGCGGACCGGCGCCCTGAAGGCGGCCTTCGGAGACCTGGCCGTCGCCCTCGCCGACATGCCGTCCGAAGTCGCCGACAAGCGCCGCGACGAGTACCGGAAGGCGATGCTGCTCCACGTCGTGCAGCACGAGTTCGGCCACATCCTCGGACTTCGGCACAACTTCGTCGCCAGCACCCAGCTGACTCTGGCCCAGATGGCCGACCCCCAGACGGTCAAGGACAAGAACATCACCGCCAGCGTGATGGACTACGTCTCCTTCAACCCGATGGCCCTGAAGAACAGTCAGGTTCCCTTCATGGGCGCCGACCTGGGCGACTACGACTACTGGGCGATCCGCTACGGCTACCTGGATACGGGCATCCGCGACAGCGTTCGCGAGCAGAACGTCCTCCGCGCGGTGGCGGCCCTGAACACCCGCCCCGGTCTCGCCTATCAGTCCGATGAGCAGGCCGACGGCCTCGATCCGTTCACGGTCCGGTTCGACCTCTCGGCCCAGCCTCTGGACTATGCCGAAGAGATGGCCAAGACGAGCCGCCGACTCCTTCTGTCGCTGGGAACCCGGATGCCGGAGCGCGGCGAGAGCTTCTTCGAGTTCTCCCGAGGCTTCAACATCCTCATGAACATGTACAGCCGGGCGACGGCGGATGCCACGACCTTCGTGGGCGGCTATCGACGGAACTTCTCCTTCAAGGGAGACGGCAACCCCCGCAGCCCGATCAAGCCGGTCAGCGCGGCCGATCAGCGTCGCGCCGTCAGGATCGTCACCGACTACGTGCTGAAGGATTCGGCCCTCGACCTGCCCAAGAGCTACTTCAAGAGGTTCGCTCCGGATCCGAACGCCGGATTCACCGCGCACTTCATCGCGGCCCTGAACGACTATCCGATCTTCGACCAGATGGCCGACTTCCAGGCCTCCGCCCTCTCGGCCCTGCTGAACGGAGGAACCCTCTCCCGGCTGCAGAACCAGGCCTGGAAGGCCGAGAAGGGCGAAGACGCCATGACTCCCCGGGAAGTGATGGAGAAGGTCACCTCGGCCGTCTGGAGCGGAGCCGACTCGGCCCCGATCAGCGACCTCCGGCGTCAGCTTCAGCGGACCCACGTGGACCGGCTGATCGAGCTGGGCGTGCGACAGCTCAACTCCCGAAGCGAGATCAACGTCCTCGCCTGGGGCCAGCTCAAGGCCGTCCGGGCGAGGGTCGGGCAGATGAAGCCCACCGATCCTGACTCCCGCCTGCACCTGACCGAGCTCGGCGCGAGGATCGATCGGGCGATGAATGCCATCGAGACCCTCGGCGGCAGCGGCGGCGGCGGGGGCGGATTCAACATCCTGGACCTCCTGGGCCGACGCCCCTGATCCAAAACAAACCGGCCCCCGGCCTCTCCCGCAAGCGGGGGGCCGGGGGCCGGTTTTCTTTTGCGTCCCGGCCTCAGCGATGGCCCGTGGTCTTGCCCGGGACGATCACTTCGCCGACGCCGAAGGAGCGGCGGATTTCGCTGAGGACGACCCGAACCCGCTGGCCCACCATTTCGGCGGCATTGGGAAGCTCGACGCAGTAGCCGTCGTCGGTCCAGCCCAGGGGCTTTTCGGGCATGTCCGGCCGGCTCCGGCGGACGTTGCATTCCAGGACCTGAGACCGGCGGAAGCTCATCAGCTTGCGGTCCATCACCTCCATCGTGCCGGGGATGATCTCCCAATCCTCCAGGTCGAAGTCATGGTTGGCGCGAAGGTAGAGGCCCCGGTTCAGCTCGTGCTCCAGCTCCTCGATCGCTTCCCCATCCGGGCCGATGAGGGTCTCGACGACCGCCGGGTGGCACTCGATGGCGAAGGCGTTGCCCGTCTCGTCCAGCCGCCGCCGAAGCTCGCGCTCGATCCAGAGGGCCACGGTGTCGAAGCTGGGAACGCGGCCGCGGCCTTCGCAGGTCGGGCACATCTGGGTGATCGCTTCGGTCACCGATTCGCCGGTCCGCTTCCGGGTGATCTCGACGAGACCAAGCGAGCTGACCTTGCCGACCCGAGTCCGCGCCCGGTCCCGCTCCAGCATCTTGGTGAACCGGTCCAGAAGCGTCTTCTTGTCGGTCGCCGACTCCATGTCGATGAAGTCGATGACGATGATGCCGCCCATGTCGCGAAGCCGGAGCTGACGGCAGACCTCTTCGGCCGCCTCCAGGTTGGTCTTTAGAATCGTGTCGCTGAGCGAAGTCGTGCCGACCTGCTTGCCCGTGTTGATGTCGATGGCGGTCAAGGCCTCCATCTCGTCGATGATCAGCGAGCCGCCATTGCGCAGGTAGACCTTGTGGTCCAGAAGGTTGTCCAGGTCCTTTTCGATGGCGAAATGGTCGAAGATCGGCTCCTCCTGGTCGTAGAGTTCGATCTTCCCTTTCAGCTTCGGCGCGACCATCCCGGCGACCAGGCTGACCTTCTCGTATTCCTCCGGGTCGTCGATCACCAGGCTGTCGATCTCGTCGCTGAAGACGTCGCGGATCGTGCGATACAGAAGGGTCTGATCCCGATGGACCACCGCCGGGGCCTGGCGTCGCTTGGCCGATTCCAGAACCTGACTCCAGAGCTGCTGCAGAAAGGCGATGTCGGCGCGGAGTTCGGCTTCCGAGCGGCCTTCACACTCGGTGCGAAGGATCATGCCGAACCCGGCCGGCAGGAGCGCTTCGCCGATCTTCTTCAGGCGATCCCTCTCCTTTCGGTCTTCGATCTTTCGGCTGACGGCGACCTGTCCGCCTTCGGGCATCAGAACCAGGTACCGCCCCGGGAGCGAGATTCGGGTGGTCACTCGGGCTCCCTTGGTGCCTCGGGGCGCCTTGGTGACCTGCACCATCAGCTCCTGACCTTCCTTGATCAGCTCCTTGATCTTGCGGCGGCGGAGTTCGCTGCGCTTGATGCCGGCCGGCGAGTTGTCCTCGGAGCCGTCGTCGGGGATGATGTCTCCCACGTAGAGGAAGGCGTTCCGCTCCAGACCGATGTCCAGAAAGGCGGCGTCCATGCCCGGCAGGACGTTCCGGACGATCCCCTTGAAGATGCTGCCGACGACCCGCTCTTCCCGCTCGACGCGGTACTCCATCAGGGTCCCGTCCTCCAGAACCGCCACTCGGGTTTCGCGGTTGGAGCAGTTGACGACGATCTGGGTCTTCTTGGGCGGGGCCAGCAGACGGCCAGAGGGAGACGAATTGCTTCGCTGTTTTCCGTTTCTCAAAATCGAACTTCCTTGACGGAGCGGCGCCGAATGGCCGGCGGCTTCTTGATCCCAGAGACGGTCGCGGAACGCATTCGGGCGCTCTTCTACGCAGGACAGGCGGGATCGGGGACGCTCGTCAGACCCTACATTACCCGGCGCCGCGGCGAATCGATGGGGCCGGAGTGGGAGTAGAACCGAGCATGAACGGTTCCCC
>JAKRSE010000123.1 GCA_022402505.1 Fimbriimonadaceae bacterium
AACCTCAAGACTCGAGGGACAAGGACCTCGGACGGCTTTTCGCTCTCCGGCACCAAGATGTGGATCAGCAACGCCAAGTGGGCGGGGCTCTTCACGGTGCTGGCCCGGACCGACGAAGGGCCGACCGCCTTCCTGGTCGAGCGAGACCGCCCCGGCGTCTCGGTCAGCCGCGAGGAGCACAAGATGGGGCTCAAGGGCAGCAGCACGGCCCGGCTGATCCTGGAAGACGTGGAGGTCCCCGCCGGCTCGGTCCTGCATCAGGAGGGCAAAGGCCACCATGCCGCCCTGAACGCCCTCAATCTGGGTCGGTTCAAGCTCGGCGCGATGTCCCTCGGCCCCACCCGCCCCGCCATCGAAGCCGCCCTGGACTACGCCCAGGCGAGGCGGCAGTTCGGCCGACCGATCGCCGAATTCGGGCTGATTCGCCGGAAGGCCGCCCTTATGGCCGCATGGCGGTTCGCTGCCGAATCCGCCCTCTACCGCCTGGGAGCCGAGATCGATGCCGCCTTTGAGGCGGCCGGCTCTTCGACCGAGGCGAGGGTCGCCGCCGCCAGAGTTCTCGCCCCCGAATGCGCGTTGGTCAAGGTTCTGACCACGGAAGCGGAGGCCCGGATCATCGACGAGGCCCTGCAGATCTTCGGCGGCTACGGCTTCAGCGAGGAGTTCCCGCTCGCCCGGCTCTATCGGGACGCCCGGGTCAGCCGGATCTACGAGGGCACGAACGAGATGAATCGCCTGCTGGTGGGCAACGGCCTGCGGCCCCCGGGAGACATTCTCGAAGACTCCCTCCCGGCCAGGCTCGCGGCCCCGCTGATCGCCCGAAGCAGTCGGGACCAGGTTCAAACGGCGGCTCTGGCCGACCTGCTGATCCTCGCCTATGCCGGACAATCGGCGAGGCTGCGGGCGAGGCAGACCGGCGACCAGCTCCAGGCTCAGCTCAGCCGAATCTGGGATGCCTGGGCCGAGTCGGAAGCGATTCGAGCCGCCACGGAAGCAGGCTGGGAAGTCGCAGAGACTCTTCGCCCGATGCCCGACCTCGAGGAGATCGGGAGCGAAATCTTCCGAAGCGGACCGGGTTTCTGACCGTCTGAATCGAAAAAAGAGGGAACCTGCGGGCGGGAACAATCCGTTTTCGTCTACCATGATGCTTATGCATCGGCCTTCTGGTCCGTCTGCGCGCGGTCTGGCCGCTTTGTTCTGCCTGACGTTCGCGTCTCTCGCCTTTTCTCAAGCGGCCCTGCCGTCCAAAGCCAAGCTGGGCATGAAGGCGGAAGCCGGACGCACGGCCACCTACTCGACGGACAGCGAGATCAGCATCAGCTTCGGCGGAGAGACCGTGAAGCTGAACAGCAAGGACAAGTCTTCGGTCCGCGTCGTCAAGGTTTTGGAGGACGGCTCCATCGAGTTTGAGACCACAACGCTTGAATCCACCCTCACGATCGACGGCGAAGAGATGGATGACGAGGGCGAAGAGCCGGACAGTAAAATTCTCTCCACCTTCCGCCCCAACGGCGTCTTGACCCGCTACGCCGACGCCGATCCGGAAGCCGACCCCGCCACCACCCAGATCGGAGCCCGAGTCACTCAGGCCTCGTCGGTCAAGTTCTCCGGCCAGGAAGTCTCGGCCGGCAGTTCCTGGACCGTGGATGTCCCCGCGATCGCCGACCTGAAGGTTCCCGCCGGCCGAGGCACCTATCGCCTCTTGGCCTTTGAGGCGGTGAACGGCATCGCGACCGCGAAGATTGAATTCAGCTATGCCGAATCCGGATCCGCGGCCAACGCCACCTTCCAGGGAACCTCCTGGGTTGAGCTCGCCTCCGGCGACACGGTCCGCGGCACGAGCAGCTTTGCCGGACTTCCCTTCGACTTCGGCACGGGCGAGGCGGTGAAGGCGGACGGCAAGGAGTCGAGCGACCGGCTGAGTGGAGGCCTGCTGGCTTCCGCCCAGAGCAGTCCGAGCGCTCCGGCCCAGCCCGCAACGACCGAGCCGAACACCAAGCCCGCCGAAGAGAAGAAGCCGGAAGAAGACCGGAACTCCATCGACTTCAAGATGAAGGATTGGGAGAAGAAGGAGGGCCTTTTCACTCTCTACACCAAGAAGGAGGCAACCCGGACCCGCTACAACCTTGAGATCAAGCGGAGCCAGCTGGACACCCTCTTCTTCATGCAGGCGACCATCAGCCGGGGCGATTCTTCTCGGGCGGTCGCGGGCGATCCCCTCTCCGACACCCTCTTCGAGTTCCGAGAGGTCCCCGGGGACAAGATCTTCATGATCGTCCCGCAGACGGGCTACCGCTCACCCGGCAGCGCCGCGATTCAGCGCGTGCTCGACCGGAGCTTCTCGGACAGCGCGATTGAAGCCTTCGACATCGAAGCCCGACAGAAGGACCGCGACTCGGTTCTGATCGACATCTCCACGTTCTTCACCGGAAACCTGATCGGGATCAACGAGCTGCTCTCGGGTGCGGGAGGAATCGCCTCCCTGCTCGGCGGCGGAGAAGGCGGGGTCTCGCCGGATCGCGAGAAGACCTATCTCCAGCGGCTCAGCGTCTTCCCCACCAACGTCTATGCCGAGACGGTCTACTCGTTCTCCGGCCGCGGCGGGGGCGCCGGCAACTTCGAGGAGGTCTTCGGCGGCGTCGCCGGATCGACCCCGGACCGACGGAACGTCAACATCACTGTCGCCTACAACCTCTATCCCCTCCCCGCCGAGAACGGATACGTGCCGCGGCGCTTCGATCCTCGGATCGGCTACTTCAACGTCACGCATCAGGACATTTCCGACATCGAAAGCCGCCGGAGCGTCGTCCAGAACATCGCCCGGTGGCACCTGGTCAAGAAGGAGCCCTTCGCGCCCATGAGCGAGCCGGTCGAACCGATCGTCTTCTGGGTGGA
>JAKRSE010000124.1 GCA_022402505.1 Fimbriimonadaceae bacterium
CAAACGAAGGTTTTCCACCGGGACCAAAAGCCCGATTCGGCGTCCGGCACCAGAAATGTCGCGCCGGCGTGGTTGACTGTGGCGGCTCCGGCCGAATAGTAGACAGTAATCTACTAAACGGGGGTTTCTGGTGACATGAAAAGGCAATTTCTGTCTGAACAAGCTGATGAACTTCTGGCCCTGGTCGAGCGTGACCGGAGCGCCCCTCACTACACCGAGACCGGCTTTGAGCGCAAGCTGATCCGGAGCGACCGACGGGCCCGCGGCCTCAAGCCGAAGCCCCTGATGCGCCCCTCCAGCTATCTGCAGGAGCGCGAATGGCTGGAGATCTGCGACCGGGCCGAACTGACCGAGAGCCAGTGGGAGATCATGAAGATGCGGTTTGAGGGCCACACCTTCGTCCACATCGGCGAGAAGCGGGGCACCAGCAAGCAGGCGGCGATGAACATCTACCTGCGGGCGGCCAAGAAGCTGATCCAGGCCTGGCAGAGCTATCCCTACCTGGGGCTTCCCGAATCCTATGAAGAGGATGTGAACCGCGGGGCGCCCTGGCGGTGAGTCGCACCCGCCCCCGGGTTGTTCCCCTGGGGGCGGGCTTGGCAGGCTCCTCAGTCCTTGGCTTCGGTCAGGTGGCCTCGGTCCGGCGAGTTGACGGCCGCATTGACCTTCTCCTTGTCCGCCTCCATCTCCGCCACCGATTTCACCTGGAGTCGGGCGGCGCCCTTGTTGTCGTCCAAGGTGGGGATCAGGTTGCCTGCCGCCAGCCGGGTCTGGGCGGCTTCGATCGCCGGGCCGTACTGAGGAAGCCACTCGGCCAGGGCGACGAGCATCTCGTCGGTCATCTGCCAGATTTCCGGCGGATCGCAGACGGCCCCGGTGAGCGGGTCCATCATCATCGCCTGACGCAGCAGGGTGTCGTCCCCGTGGACGGCCGCCTCCACTCCCATCCTCTGAACCGAGATGGAGGCGTTGCAGACGGCGGCGCAACCCAGCGGGAGGTCGCCGACGATCGGCATGGAGATTCCGTTGCGATCGACGTAGCCCGGGGCTTCGATGATCGCGTCGTCGGGCAGGTTCTTGATGACGCCGTTGTTCACCCGGTTGAAGTGGCCCCGATAGACCCTGCCGGTCTCCAGGCCTTCCAGGATGTAGCTGCCGTGCTCTTCGCCCCGCTTGTCGGGGCCGTACTCCATGGGCGGATTCTTCATCCACTCAGGGAACTCGTGCTCGAACCAGTTCCGTCCCTCGGTGCAGACCCGGAGATACCCGCCGGTCTCGCCGTTGATCCAGAAGCTGAGGTCGATCCACTTCTCGATGTCCTGGGGCCGCTTGCGGTACCACGGCACGTACTCGCTGAGGTGGCCGTTCGATTCGGTCGAATAGAACCCGAACCGCCGAAGCATGTCGATCCGGACCTTTTCCGTTCGGCTGAAGGTCGGGTGCGCCTCCATCTTCTCGAGCAAGTCGGGCAGCAGGTCGCGGCCTTCGTGGGTCGCCTGGATGTACCAGGTCTGGTGGTTGATTCCGGCGCAGATGATGTCCACGTCCTTCTTCTGCAGGCCGAAGGCATCGGCGATCTGCCAATGACCTCCCTGGACGCCGTGGCAGAGACCGACCACGTCCACGCCGCCGTACTTGGCGCAGGCCCAGGTGAGCATCGCCATCGGGTTCGAGTAGTTCAGGAACAGGGCCCCCGGGGCGGCGACTTCGCGGATGTCCTTGCAGAAGTCGAGCAGAACGGGGATGCCTCGCTGGGCATACATCAGGCCGCCGGGGCCGAGGGTGTCGCCGACGCACTGATCCACGCCGTACTTCAGCGGGATGTCCACGTCGTGGGCGAAGGCCTCCAGGCCGCCGACTCGGACGAAGGAGAAGATGTACTTGGCGTCCGTGATCGCCTCGCGGCGGTTGAGCGTGCCGATCACTTTTGCGCCCAGGCCGTTTGCCTGCAGGTCGCGCTCCACGAGCTTCTGGACCATCTCCAGGTTGTGGGGATTGATGTCGTGCAGGGCGATCTCGATGTCGGCGAATTCCGGAACCGAGCAGATGTCCCGGATCATCGTCCGGGTGAAGCCGACGCTGCCGGCTCCAATTACGGCGATCTTGAAGGCCATATCGATTCCGATTCTGCCCCAAGCGGCAAACGCTTGCGCAAGGGGAATCCGACGTTTTTTGTCCGGTTTCTATGGACTAGACTCTGAGCGGTCATGGACGAGACGCAGACCCCCTCAGCCCGGTGGAAGGAGACCGTCCTGCACGCCCTCCCCGAACCGGAATGGCTTCGCATCGAGGGGCCGGATTCGGACGTCGTCCTCAGCACTCGGGTGCGGCTTGCCCGAAACGTGGAGGGCTTCCGATTCCCTGGGACCATGGACCTTGACGAGCGCGAGGCGGTGGCCGAGCTGGCCGAACGGGCGATCCGCCGCCTTGGCTCCAGGTTCGAGACTCGGAGCCGGCTGGATGATTCGGAGCGGGCGGTTCTGATCGGCTGCCGCCTCCTTTCCGCCGACTTCGCCCACGATCGTCCCGGCGGTCGGGTCGCTCTGGACCGCGAGGGCGCCGTGTCGGTGATGGTGAATGAGGAGGACCACCTGCGGGTTCAGTGTCTGCGGGCCGGGCTGGCGGTGGAGGAGGCTCAGAGCGGGGCGACGGGTGTGCTGGCGGTTCTCGAGGAGACTCTCCGCTTCAGCCGTCACGACCGATGGGGCTGGCTGGCGTCCTCGCCGATGAACTCGGGCGAAGGGCGACGGCGTTCGGCCCTGGTCCACCTGCCCGCCCTGACCCACATCGACCTTCTGCCGGCGGCCGTGCAGGCCTTGGAGGCCAGCCGAGTCGTGGTCCGGGGGGCCTTCGGCGAGGCGAGTCGGAGCGTCGGTGCGTTCCACCAGGTCAGCATGATCTCGGGCTCG
>JAKRSE010000125.1 GCA_022402505.1 Fimbriimonadaceae bacterium
CCTTCCGAGCAGGTGGCTCTGAAGGAAGGGGATCGGGAGGACCTGCAGGCGGTCATCTCGGCCCGGCTGGAGCTGCTGGCAACGGCCGAGGCCGCGCTCTCGCTTCCCGCGCCGCCCCGAAACCGCGACCTGACCGCTCAGATGGCCCGCGACCTGGCGGAGCTGAGAACCCTCTGGGATGCCGCCCAGGAGACGCTCAAATCAGACCAGGAGGAAGGCCGGCTGGCCGTAGCCCGAGCCATCCGGTTCGGCGAGGGAATCGGGCGGGCGTGGGCCGAGGAGCGGGCCCGGATTTACAACGAGCCACCTCCTCCCCCGACCGCCGATCCAGCCCGACCCTTCTGACGACTCAAGGCAGTCCCGGAGATTTCCACATTAAGGAAAGGCAAAAAGACCCGGCCGACTAAGGCTTTCGCCCCCGGACCGTCGTCTGAATGTTGAGTTTCTGATGCCTTCCTATCAAGACGGGCTGACCGATTTCCTATCCATTCTCCCCCCTGCCGTGCAGGAACGCCTTCGCGACACTCCCGGCTCGGACAAGCTCGTCGAGGTCGTGCTGGACTATGGCCGTGCGGTGGAGGCGCGCTACCTGGACGGGTTCACCCGCTGGGATGACCTGCCCGTGTCCGAGCGCGACATCGACCATGTGGTGAAGTCGCTGGGAGCCTTTGCCGAGGACAATCGCGCCGGGATCGAGCGGACCCTCCACCGGATCAGCGCGATCCGCAGCCGGACCGGTCGGATCATCGGCCTGACCTGCCGCGTCGGCCGAGCCCTGGAAGGCACGATCGACGTGATCGACGACATCGTCCGGAGCGGAAAGTCGATCCTGCTTCTCGGGCGGCCGGGCGTCGGAAAGACGACCAAGCTCCGCGAGGTCGCCCGGGTCCTGGCCGACGAGGCCTCCAAGCGGGTCGTCATCGTGGACACCAGCAACGAAATCGGCGGCGACGGCGACATTCCGCACCCCGCCATCGGCACCGCACGAAGGATGCAGGTCGCCCGGGTCAGCGAGCAGCACCAGGTGATGATCGAGGCGGTGGAGAACCATATGCCCGAGGTCGTGGTGATCGACGAGATCGGGAACGAGGCCGAAGCGACCGCCGCCCGAACCATCGCCGAACGGGGCGTCCAGCTGATCGCCACGGCTCACGGCGGCAGCCTGGAGAACCTGATGCTGAACCCCAGCCTCAGCGACCTGATCGGCGGAATCCAGACCGTGACCCTCAGCGACGACGAGGCCAAGCGTCGCGGCACCCAGAAGTCGGTGCTGGAGCGCAAGGCCCCGCCGACCTTCGACGTGGTGGTCGAGCTCCTCGACTTCGACCGCCTGGCGATCCACAACGACGTCCAGACGACGGTCGATCTGGTCCTGCGCGGCATCACGCCTCGGCCCGAAATCCGGGTCCGCACCGGGCCCGGCGCGGTCGAAGTGGTTCAGCAGGAGTCCGGCATGGACCTCCCGGTCCCCGGCTTCAACGAGCGGTTCCCCAGCCTGGCCTCCCGCCCGGCCGCCTTCGACGACCCGCCCCGGAGAAGGAATCCCGACCGAGCCGAACGATCCGAACGATCAGAGAGAACGGAGCGTGCCGACCGAACGGAACGCCCACGCGATCCCGCGCCCAAGAACCCGATCCGAATCTATCCCTACGGCATCGCCCGGACCCGCTTGGAGCGGGCGATCCGCGAGAAGGGAGCCGCCTTCGTCGTCACCAACGACCCGGCCCACGCCGATGCGGTCATCAGCCTGCGGAATGCGACCGGGCACAAGCCGAGCCGCCTGAAGGAGGTTCCCCGCGCCGCTTCGAGCGTCAGCGTGAAGAGCAACACCTTCACCCAGATCGCCGGTGCGCTGGACGAACTGCTCAGGATGAAGGGTCAGCCGAACGACACCGAGGTCAAGGCGTTGGACGAGGTTCAACGGGCGATCGAACAGGTCCTGGCGACCGGCCGACCGATCGAGCTCAGCCCCGCCGACGCCCGGACCCGGCGGCTTCAATCGCAGGCGATCGAGAGCCGGCGGCTCGCGACCGAAGCGGTCGGCCGCGATCCGGAACGCCGGGTCAGGGTGCTTCCACTGAAGTCGGCCTGATCGGTCTCCGCGAAATCCGGGTACGGCGACCCCGCACCCAGGCAGGCCCGAGTGAACGCGTGAGCCGAAGGCGAACCCGTGAACCCGGGCCGGTCGCTGGAACCTGTCGGCGACAGCCATTCACTGGACCCGAGAACCCGGTCCCGTCCTGCGCAGCCCTGAACTCCAGGCAGGCCCGAGTGAACGCGTGAGCTGAAGGCGAACCCGTGAACCCGGGCCGGTCGCTGGAACCTGTCGGTCAAAACCATTCACTCGACCCGTTCACCCGGTCCCGCCCTGCGCAGCCTTGAATTCCAGGCAGGCCCGAGTGAACGCGTGAACCCGTGAACCCGGGCCTGTCGCGGGTCAGGGAGTGTCGAACCGACGGAAGAACTCGTGGTCCACGTCGTAGACGGTCCTCGGCCGGACCCCGATCTGGTGCTTCTCCATCAGCCGGACCAGCCCTTCGCCGTTGACCAGCTCGATGGGCGGTGTTCCCGCGCGGATCGCCTCGGCCCGGGCGTCCCGGGTGAAGTCGCCGGTGGTCAGGATGATCCCCTTGTCGGTCCGGCCGGTCATCGCCCCCGCGAAAGTCGCGAACCTGCGAAGCCGAAACCGTCCCCTGGTACCTCTTGCACTGGAAGAGCACGCGGAAGCTGACCAGCTCATTGACCTGGAGGATTCCGATCCCATCAATTCCTCCATCGCCCGACTTGCCCGTCACGTCCACGCTCTGAAAGCCCGACCGCAGGAGGATGAGCCGGCAAAGCCGTTCAAACCCGCCGGGGCTGAGGGAGGTGATGGCCGTCAAGAGATCCCCCGCCTCTTCCTG
>JAKRSE010000126.1 GCA_022402505.1 Fimbriimonadaceae bacterium
CCTGGAAGGCGTCATCGCCAAGACCCCCGCCACCGTCTGACCACCGTGAACATCCTCGTCACCGGCTCCTCCAGAGGGATCGGCCGGGCGGTCGCGCTTCGCCTGGCCGCCTCCGGTCATCGCATCGTCCTGCATGGCTCCCGCCCCAGTCAGGCACTGGACCGGACCCAGGCCGAGCTTGGAGGCTCGCTCCTCGGAGCCGTCACCGAAGACCTGGACGGCACCGCGGCGGCCCAGCGGCTGTGGGCGGCGGCCTCGGCCATCGCTCCGCTGGACGGCCTGGTGAACAACGCCGGCATCTATCGCCCGCACGCCTTCGCCGAGACCGGAGACGACGACTTCGACAGCCTGTTGAACGGAATCTTCGGCACCAACCTGATGGCCCCGCTCATGCTCACCCGCCTCGCCGGGCGCGACTTCCTGGCCCAGGGGTCCGGCAGAATCGTTCAGGTCGCCAGTCGGGTCGGGCTGAAGGGCGAAGCCGGAGCAGCCCTCTACGCCGCATCCAAGGCAGGGCTGATCAACCTGGTCAAATCGTTGAGCACCGAACACGCTGCTCGAGGCGTCCGGCACTTCGCCATCGCCCCGGGTTGGGTGGACACCGCCATGTCCCGCGACGGCATGGAAGAGCGGCTTGCCGAAGCCCTGGCCGGAATCCCCGCCGGGCGGATGGCCACGCCCGAAGACTGCGCCAACGCGGTGAACTGGCTGATGAGCGGCGAGGCGGACTACATGTCCGGCCTCATCATCGACATCAACGGGGCCAGCTATCACCGATGATCGGCCTGCTCGCCGGCCTGGCCATCCTCCAGACCCCGCCTGAGCTGCCCCCGCTTCCGGTCCGAGAGCGGGTCCGCTCGGTCCTCCCGAACGGCATGGCCTTTTCCGCGGAGTCGGTGGAATCCGGAGCATGGACGTCGGTGGCTCTGGCCGTTCGGCTCAGCGGTGCGGTGAGGCTGCCGGAGGAGTCGGGACGGGTGCATCTCCTGGAGCATCTCCTCGCCCTGGGCCCGGACCGGACCCTCGACCGCCGCCTTGAGGCCCTGGGGATGACCCTCACAGCCGAGACCTCCCGCGAGGACCTGGTGCTGGAGATCGGCTGCCGCCCCGAGCGTCTCCCTGCCGCCCTCGCCGCCCTTCGCGATCTGGCCGAACCCTGGGAATCCACCTCTGCCCAAGTGGCCGCCGAGGTCGCCCTCATCCGCGAGGAGGCCGAGCTTCGGGCGGAAGGTTGGGCGGCACGAGCCCGCGCCTGGACCGAGATCTTCGGCGGCAGCCAACCCGACCCGTTCGGCGACCTGGACCGCCTGGCCGAGGTCACCCCGCGCGATCTCGCTTCGCTGCACGCCCGGCTCATGGTCGCCCGACGGATGGCCGTGAGCATCGTCGGCCCGGTCGAAGCCGAGACGGCCGCCGACCTGATCCGCCGCACATTCTCTCCCCTCCCCGGCGGTTCTGCGAACCCGTCGCCTGCGCCCGAGATCGCCTTCCGGGCCGCACGCCTCCCGGACCCCGGGCCGAAGGAGCTCCGCGCAGCCCTCTCGCCCGGAACGGCGACCCATGACGGGCTCGCCCTGATCGGACAGGCGGCTCTCCTGGCCGGCCGACTCCCCGGCGGTGAAGCCTCCGCACCGATCAGCCTCCGGGCGCACCTGATCACGGTTCAAGCGAGTCGATGGTCCGAGTCGCCAAGCTCATTGGCCGAAATCCACGGGGCGGCGCGCGCCTGGGTCGCGGGCCTCGGTTCCCTGCCGGATCGCCGGGCCATCGCCTCGGCCCGGCTGCTTGCCCAGAACCCGACGCTGACCCTTCCCCGTCTGGAGGAACTGGCCGAATCCCTGCCGGTCGAGGCCCTGGAATCGGCCCGAGACGCCTTTGGAGCCGGACGCGCCTTCCGCCTGGGGCCCAATCCATGATCCCCGCCCTGCTCCTGGCCGCTTCCGAGCCCGGCCTCGTCTTGGGTTGGAAGATCGAAGGCGAGGCTCTGGTCTCGGCGGCCGTGGTTCAGCCCCTGCCGCCCGACGCCTCGCCGGCCGAGCTGAGATCGCTCGAAGCCGGACTCGGCAACGAGGGGTGGATCTGGCCGGGCCTCGCCTTCCGCCAGGCCCGTCTCCGCCCCGGCGACCTGCTTGGATGGCAGAACCTGACGAAGGCCCCCTCCTCGCCAGGCTCATCTGGGGCAGGCCCTTCCGACCTTTTCGACGCCCTCAACCGCCCATGGACTTGGGACGATTCTCCCGTGGCTCCGAGAGACGGCACGTCCCTCTGGGCCCATGCTCGGAGGCGTGATCGAACGACCATCGCAGCCGTCGGTCCGACCGATCAGGTGGACTTTCAGGCGATCGGTGAATCCGCGGCGCGGCCCCGGACCGATGGCGCCCGCACCCCGGCCCGGTTTCGACTCAAGCCGGCGATTCCGGCTGTGCTCCAGGGCTGGAACGTCATCCTGATGCAGGGAGACCGCCCCAGAAGCCCGCTCGGCCCGACGGCATCGGCCGATCTTGTGGCCGCCGCGGCCCTGGGGACGGGCAAGGATTCCTTCCTGTTTCGGGTTCTCCGGGAGCGGTTGCGGCTCAGCTACCGACCGGAGGCGAGCCTGATTCCCACTCGGGACGGCTGGGTCTGGCGGATGAGCCTGATCCGCCGCAACGGCTCCTTTGCCGACCTCGACCTCCCCGCTCTTCTCAGACAGGAGATCGATGCCTGGACCGAAGCCGACCTGACCCGGGCTCAACGGATGGCCCAGACCGCCCTCACCGAGCGGGTGCTCATCGATTCTCCTCTTCAGATGCAGCCGGGTCGGCCGGTGCGGCCCCTCCCTTCCGACTACTCCCTCTGGATGGCCTGGGCGGGCTCGGTCGCGGGCGGTCCGGTTTCGCCGCTTGCCACGCTGGAGGGCACTG
>JAKRSE010000127.1 GCA_022402505.1 Fimbriimonadaceae bacterium
AGTCCCGCATCTGGACCGCTCCGAGCAGCCGGGCTGAGGCCGACTGATGATCAAGATGGGCGTTCATCACCAGGGCGCGCCGGCCTCCGGTCAGGAAGAAGTCGCCCCAGGAGAAGACTCGGGTGATCCGAGCTTCACCCCCGAGCGATCCGGGAACCGTCGGCTGGGGACTGATCCACCGCGTGCCGCCTTCGCGGAGGCCGAGTCGGGTCCGTCGATAGAGGATCGCCGAATGCTCGCCCTTGCGGATCCCATCGTCGCGCCCGACTCCAAGAACATCGTGGTCCGGCAGCACGGCCCGGATCTCGTCGATCTGCGTGTCCAGAGCCTCCTGCAGGCCCAGCACGTCCGGGTCGTGCCGCCGGACCAGATCCAGCAGCCGTTCTCGGCGGAGCGGCCAGGCGTTCTCTCCATCCGGAGCGGTGGCGAACCGGATGTTGTAGGTCATCACCTTCAGCGTCTCAGCCGCGGTCGGAACCGGGACTTGAGTCGCCAGGGCGGCGGCGAGGATCAGGGAAGACATGGCCGTGCCTAGAGTCAGAAGCTGACGCCCAGCGACCAGCCGGCATAGCGGCCCTGGATGATGCCGAGAAAGACGGTCGCTTCGGGTCGACGGGCGTTGCCTTCCCAGGTGTCGTCCCGGCCGATCGGCCCGGTGCCGAAGGCGAACCCGTAGTTCCAGCTCCAGCCGTCATGCTCCAGCACGGCCTTGGCGCTCCGGCCGATGTCGGCAGAGACGTTCATGAACCCGTGCCGAAACCGCCGATTGCCCAGGCCGACTGAGGCGTGGACGCCGTCGGCGAACCTGGCCGTGGTGACCGCATACAGGGTCATGCTGCTGCGGGCGTCGCCGGGAATCCCGGTTCCGGCCGATCCGCCGCCGCCGCCCGCGTCCTGGATGCCGATGGCGACGCCGATCCGATCATCGAAGGTCCGGCTGTACTGGGCGTTGAGCCCGGTGTCCCAGGCGCCGCTGAGAAGCATGGCTCCAATCGCGGCCCTGCCGTCGAGGAGGTCGAACCCGACCAGGAAGGTGCCGGTCCCGTTGCCTTCGGACTTGTCGATTCCGTCGTTGTTGAAGAACCGGAACTGCCGGTCCTGGCTGATGAGTCCCAGCACGGCGGACATCTGCCCCTTGCCGGGCGTGAAGCCGATCGGAGTCGTGTATGACAGCGCGCCGGAGAGGGAGAATCGACCGTCGGCCGTGACCCCGACTCCGCTTCCAGGCAGTCCTGAAATGCCGCGGAACTGAGGGTAACGGTCCGGCCCGTTCAGGCCTGCTTGGCCAAAGGCCACGCCGGCCGAAGCGGCAAAGAGGGCGACGAGTCCGGCTCGCATCATCGAATGTTACCCGCGCGGCATCACAGGACTTCCCGGGGAGCGACTCGCGCCTCTTCCTCGGGGAACAGAGGTGCGTTCTTGCCCCAGGCCAGCTCCATCAGGGCCGACCGTGCGCCTTCCACGTCTCCCGCCAGGCAGAGCGACCGAAGCTCATCCAGCTGGGTGGAGAGCCAGGCCCACGGATAGGCGATCGACTGGTCGGCGACGTGGATCTTCGGATGGCGGCTTCGGCTGACGTTCTCGTTGGCGAAGTAGAGCTCTTCGTGGATCTTCTCGCCGGGGCGGATGCCGCTGTAGACCACCTCGATGTCCTGTCCGGGCACGAGGCCGTGCAGCCGGATGACGTCCTTGACCAGCTCCTCGATCTTGACCGGCGCGCCCATGTCCAGCACAAAGATCTCGCCTCGTCCGCCGAGGGCCCCGGCGTTCAGGATGAGCTCGCTGGCCTCGGGGATGGTCATGAAGAACCGGGTCATGTCCGGGTGGGTGACCGTCACCGGGCCGCCAGCCTCGATCTGCTTCTGGATGAGCGGCACCAGGCTTCCTCGCGAGTTGAGGACGTTGCCGAACCGGACGATGGCGAATTCGGTGTCGGAGACCGCGCTCTTGGAGGCGACGATCATCTCAGCCACCCGCTTGGTCGCTCCCATCACGTTGGCGGGCTTCACCGCCTTGTCGGTGGAGACGAGGATGAACTTCTTCACCCGCGCCGTGATCGAGGCTTCGACCATGTTCAGCGTGCCAAAGACGTTGTTCATGATCGCCTCGATCGGCACCGCCTCCATCAGGGGGACATGCTTGTGGGCGGCGGCGTGGAAAACCACGGTCGGCACCTCCTTGGCCATGGCGGTGGCGATGGCGGCCTTGTCCCGCACATCGGTGATGACGGCGGAGGGTCGAAGCGGGGTGGTGCGCCGAATCTCCTGGTCAATCTCGAAGATGCTGCCTTCGCCCTTGCCCATCAGGACGAGGCTGGCGGGAGAGAGCTTGGCGACCTGGCGGGCCAGCTCGGAGCCGATGGAGCCGCCGCCGCCCGTGATCAGGACCCGTTCCCCGTGGATGTAGTCCATGGAGATCGATTCGTCGCCCTTGATCGAGTCTCGGCGGAGGAGGTCTCGCACGTCCAGGCTCCTCATTCGGCTCAGAAGGCGGTCGCTGCCGCCGACGATGGCTCGGAACGAGGGAACCATCCGGATGCGGGACCGGGTGCCGGAGCAGATGTCGAAGATGCGGCGCAGCTCGCTGGGGGCGAGGTCGGGGGTGGAGATGAGGATCTCGTTGACCCGGTGCTTCTCGGCGATCTTCGGGATGTCGGTGATGCGGCCGAGGACGGTCAGACCCTGAACCGTCGTGTTCTGGTTCTCATCTCGGTCGTCCACGTAGCCGACGATCTTGATGGCGCCTTCGGCGAGCCGGTTCAGCTCGCGGCAGACCGCCTCGCCTTCATGGCTCGCACCGATGATGAGGACGCGTCGGGTCGGCTGGCTGGAGGCTCCCGCCCCGGATCGGTCGGAGAGCAGTCGGGCTCCCAGGCGCCATCCGCCGAGAGATCGGAAGAGC
>JAKRSE010000128.1 GCA_022402505.1 Fimbriimonadaceae bacterium
TCTCCAGGTCCACCATCGGTTCCAGGATGATCGGCTGGGCCTTTTCGGCGGCCGCTCGGAAGCCGATGGCTCCGGCCGTCTTGAAGGCGGCTTCGCTGGAGTCCACATCGTGGTAGCTGCCGTCGTAGACGACCGCCTTGAGGTCCACCACCGGGAAGCCGGCCAGGATTCCCTTCTCCATCGCCTCCTTGACGCCCTTCTCGACCGCCGGGATGTAGTTCTTGGGGATCGCTCCTCCGACCACGGCGCTCTCGAAGTGGAAGCCCTCGCCCCTCGGCAGAGGCGTGAGTTCCAACCAGCAGTCGCCGAACTGGCCCTTGCCGCCGGTCTGCCGCTTGTGCCTGCCCTGCGCCTTCGCCTCGCCTCGGAGGGTCTCCTTGTAGGGGACCTTGGCCTCTTCCATGTGGACCGTGACGCCGTAGCGCTGCTTCAGCTTCTCGACCGCGGTTTCCAGGTGGATGTCGCCCATGCCGGCCAGAAGGTCCTGATGGGTGACCGGGTCGCGCTCGAAGTGGAGGGTCGGGTCTTCCTGGAGGAGCTTTTCCAGGGCTCCGCCGAGCTTGTCTTCATCGGGCTTGGAGGCCGGGCGGATGGCGACCCGGTAGATGGGATCGGGGATGTAGTGAACGTCCAGAACGTCCGACTTGCCCTTTCCGCAGAGCGTGTCGCCGGTGCCGGTGTCGGTCAGCTTGGCAACGGCGAAGATGTCTCCCGCCTTGACCTCGGTCGCGGGCTCCATCTCCTTGCCGTGGGGAATGAACAGATTGTGCATCCGCTCGTCGTGGCTGCGTGAAGAGTTTGTGACGACGTCATCGGCCTTGAGGGTGCCGCTGAAGAGCCGGACGTAGTTGATCTTGCCGACGTAGGGGTCGGCCGTCGTCTTGAAGACGTAGCCGAGCAGGGGTCCGCCGGCGTCTTCCGGCAGCTTCTCGCCGTTGAGCGTGAAGGGGTGGTAGATCGGGCTGGGGAGTTCGCCGACGATTCGGTCCATGAGGGTGGCGACGCCGATTCCGGTGGCCGCCGAACCGAGGAGCACGGGCACGACTCGCCCCTCCTTGATTCCGAAGAGCAGGCCGTGCTCGATCTCTTCTTCGGTGAGCGGCTCGCCTTCCAGATACTTGACCATCAGGTCGTCGTCGCCCTCGGCGGCGGCGTCCATCGTCTTCTCGCGCCGCTCCTCGGCCTCGCCGGCGTATTCGGCCGGAATCTCGGCGATCTCCTCGCCCCGGTCCTTGCCCTTGTAGACCTTCATGTTCAGCAGGTCGAGGACCCCGGAGAAGGCGGACTGCTTGCCGAAGGGAATCTGGACGTTGACGATCTTGGAGCCGTAGCGGCGGTCGAGGGTGTCGATCAGGCCGTCGTAGTCGGCGTTGTCGCGCTCCAGCTTGTTGATGAAGATGCACCGGGGCAGGCCGTTGCGCTCGGCCGCTTCCCAGGCGAGGTCGAAGCCGACTTCCAGTTCGCTCTTGGCCTCGACGACGATGATCATGGCATCGGCGACTCGGGCGGCCGCCTCCAGATCGCCGATGAAGTCCGGGAAGCCCGGCACGTCGATCAGGTTGATCTTGACCCCATGCCACTCGACGGGAAGGATGGACGCGCTGAGGCTGGTGTGGCGCTTGACCTCCAGGGGATCGGTGTCGGAATGGCTGGTTCCGGCATCCGTCGAGCCGACTCGATCAGCGGCGCCGGCCGTGAAGAGCATATGCTCCACCAGCATGGTCTTTCCGGAGCCGCTGTGGCCTACAATGGCCACGTTTCGAATGTTTTCAGGTGAATAGGCTTTCAAGTGTGATCCCTCCGATGGGATTCTTCTTCCAGAGGCCCGCCCCCAACACTGGGGCCGCCCCCCTTCACACCATCATAACACTTGGGAAACTTGACTGTTCCTGAAGTTTGCGGTTCCCGTGGGGTTGCGGGGGCGGTTCGTCGAGGCGGGCCCCACCCGGGGGATCGGGGGACTCTTCGGCGAAGTCCTGGAGATGCGGCGGATCGGGAAGCAATGGGACTCGCGGCCCCGCCCCCACTTTGGAGCCGAAGCCGCGAGGCACGGATGTGAGAGCCGACCGGGCTGCCCTGAGCCTCACTCCGCCCAGTCGGCGACGAAGACGTTGGTCTCGCCGCGGACTTTGCCGTTTCGGTTGCCGGCCCAGATGAGCTTCCTGCCGTCCTTGCTGAACATCGGGAAGCCGTCGAAGTCGGGGGTGAAGGTGATCTGCTTCAGGCCGGTGCCGTCGACATTCACGACGAAGAGGTCGAACTCACGGCCGCGCGGGTCGTGGTGGTTGCTGGTGAAGATGATCCGACTTCCATCCGGATGGAGGAACGGGGCGAAGTTGGCTCCGCCGAGCTTGGTCACCTGCTTCTTGTTGCTCCCGTCGGCGTCCATGATCCAAAGCTCCATTTCACCGGGGCGGACCTTGTTCTTCTTCCAGAGCTCCAGATAGGCCCGCTGCTCTTCCGGCGTTCGGAACGAAGGGGCGCGGCGATAAACGATCTTCTTTCCATCCCAGCTGACGAACGGGCCGCCATCATAGCCGAACTCGTCGGTCAGTCTCTTGATGTTGTTGCCGTCCAGGTCCGACCGATAGATGTCCAGATCTCCATCGAAGCCGCCGGTGAAGGTCATGTAGGTTCCGTCCGGCGAGATGGTGGTCTCGGCGATGTAGCCGCGCCGGCTCAGAACGCGCTCCAGGCCCGTGCCATCCGGCCGCGACCGCCAGAGCTCAAAGTCCGGGTTGACCATCCAGACATACCCCTCGCTCATGTCCAGCGGCTTCTGGGCGCCCGGATTTCGCCGATGCGTGCTGCTGAAGTAGATCCACTTCTCGTCCGGCGTGAAATAACTGCAGGTTGTCCGGCCGAAACCTGTCGAAATCAGTCGCTTGTCGCTCCCGT
>JAKRSE010000129.1 GCA_022402505.1 Fimbriimonadaceae bacterium
GACCTCGTTGCTGTCCAGCCAGTATTCGCCCGAGGTGGGCCGGTCCAGGCAGCCGGCCAGGTTCATGAAGGTCGATTTACCAGAGCCGGAGGGGCCCATGATCGCGACGAACTCGCCTTCGTGGATCTCCAGATTGATGCCGCGAAGGGCATGAACCACCATCTCGCCCATGACGTAGCGCTTGCTGAGATTGACGGCTTTGATGACGGTTTTGCTCATGAACTTACTCGTATCGGAGAGCCTCGATCGGCTGCAGGCGACTCGCCCGGAAGGCGGGGTAGATGCCGAAGAACACGCCGACGGCGGTGGCGAAACCGAAGGCCATCAGCACGGCCTGCGTCGAGAAGACCGGTGGAACCTCGAAGAGGCCGGCCACGAAGTTCGTGCCGAGATAGCCGAGCGCGATCCCGATTCCGCCGCCCATCAGGCACATGACGACGCTTTCCAGCAGGAACTGGAAGAGGATCGACTCGCGGCTGGCTCCAATCGCCTTTCGCAGCCCGATCTCCTTGGTCCGTTCGGTCACGCTCACCATCATGATGTTCATGATTCCGATGCCGCCGACGAGGAGAGAGACCGAAGCGATGCCGGCCAAGAGGATGCTGAGAAGCTGGCTCTGGGTGCGGATGCTTTGCAGCTCTTCCGCCTGGTTGAAGACTCGAAAGAGTTCTTCGCCCGTCGCGCTCCGGCGGGTCTCCAGAAGCACGTCTTCGACCTGCGCCTGCGTGACCTCCAAGATGCCGCTGCTGACGGCCGACATCGTGATCATGTTGTAGCGATCCTTGTTGCCCGTCAACCGGAACATGGCGGTCCGCAGCGGGACATAGACCTGATCGTCGGGATTGTTGAATCCGCTGCCGCCCTTGTAATCCACAACCCCAAGAACCGTGTAGTTCTGGTTGTTGATCTTGACGGTCGCTCCCACCGGATTCTGGTTGCCGAAAAGCTCTTCATAAACCGACCAGCCGAGCACGGCGACGCGGTTCATCATCTCTTCGTCTTCGTCGGTGTAGAACCGCCCCGCAAACATCCTTCGGGCGTTGTCGATGTATTGGATTTCCGGTCGGGCGCCGGTGACCGAAGTCCGCTTGGTGTTGCTCCCGAACTTCAGCATCGACTGCCCGCCCCATCGGGTGCTGACCACGCCGGTGATGTATTGGATGGCCGGAACCCGCTGCTTGATCTTCTCCGCGTCTTCGACCCTCAGGGTGGACTGATCGGCGCCGGCGGTCTGGGCTCGCCCGCGCTGCCAGTTGGGGACCACGGTGATCTTGTTCGAGCCGTTCTTCTCCAGTTCGGAGAGGCTCTTCTGCTTCGTCCCCTCGCCGATGCCGATCATGGCGATGACCGAGCCGACGCCGATGACGACGCCGAGCATGGTGAGCGCGCTCCGAAGCTTGTTCGCGATGATCGCGTTGATGGCGCTCAGCAGACTGTCGAAGATGTTCATCGAGAACCTCCGCCGCCGCCGGACGCCCGGCTCCGACTGGGACCTCGCGGGGCCGAGGCTCCAAGACCTCCTCCGCCGCCGCCCTCAGCGGCCTGCATCGCGGCCTGCCGCTCCCGCAGCTCGGCCAGGTTGATCTCGGCGATGACGATCTCTTCGCCATCCTTCAGGCCTTCCGTCACCTCCGTGCCGTCGTTGCCTTCCTTGCCCGTCTTCACGATCCGCCGCTCCGGCTTCAGGGGGTCGGCGGTCTTGACGAGCACGAAGGTCTCGCCGCCTTCATTCTTGATGGCGGCGGTCGGCACGACGATCACATCGGTCCTCCGGCTCTGAATGAACTCGACGGTCGCGTTCATTCCCGGACGAAGCGGGCGCGCGGGATCGGTCAGAGATTCCGGCGCCAGAAGGACCCGGACCTTGATGCCGGTGACGGCGTTCGTGCTTTCGGCCGCCGGGAAGATCCGCTCCACCCTTCCGGTGAAGGTTGCGCCGGGGTAGGCCTCGACGATGATGCGCGTCTCCTGGTCCCGCTTCACCGTGGCGATGTCGGCCTCGTCCACCACGCACTCGACAAACATGGTCGTCGTGTCGCTGATCTGAACGATGCTGGTGCCCTCGGCAAAGGCGCTGACCGCTCCGGGGATGATCGTCCCCTCTTCCAGATACTTGGTCGTCACGACTCCGGCCCGGGGGGCGGTGACGCGGGTCTGTCGAAGATTCTCCAGCGCGTTGCCGGCCGCGACCCGGCTCCGGGTTGCGCTCGCCTGAGCCGTCCGAACCTCGATCCGGCGAGATTCGGCCTGCAACGCGGCGTCCCTTGCTTCCTTCAGACTCAATTCGGCCTGCTGGAGCTGGCGTCGAGCCTCGGTCACAGCGCGGTCGGCCTGATCGACCTGCACCCGGTTCGCCCGGGCCGTTCGGAGTCCGGCCTCAGCCTGACTGAGGCGGGAGCGAAGAGAGGCCTCCTGGCGGCGAAGGTCCGCTTCCAGGGTGGAGGCATCGGTCTGGGCGACTTCGAACGCGCTCTGAGCCGCCTGGAGCTGCTGACGGCTCCGCTCAACGGCAGCCAGGCTGACGTAGCCCTTGTCGAGAAGAGCCTGCTGCCGATCCGCCTCGCTCTGGGCGGTCGAGAGGTCGATCCGAGCCCGGTTCAGATTGGCGGCCGTCTGGCGAGTGCTTTGAGCCTTCTCCACTTCCAGGAATCGTTGCAGAGCCTCTCGCTGGGCCGTGACCTCGGCTTCGGCTCGCTGAATCTCGGCTCGGCTGAGGTCCGGCTGAGTCTGGGCATCCGCCACCGCTCTTTCCAGCCGAACCCGGGCCAAGGCCAAGGAGTTTTCGGCCTGACGAATCCGGGTCTGGGAGTTCTCCGCCTCGAGCCGGGCCGCCACGCCGGCCGCCTCCACTCGCGACTGAGCTGCCTTCAGATCGGCCTCCGCCTGGCTGAAGAGG
>JAKRSE010000130.1 GCA_022402505.1 Fimbriimonadaceae bacterium
CCGCGCAGGCGATGAAGATGCCGCCGATCTCCGGCACGCCGTGGGGAAAGATCGACCCGAGCAGAAAGCCGAGCTTGCCGGTCTCCGACACGTAGTCGGCCAGCAGCCCGATCAAGGACCCGTTCTGCCAAAGCGCGACGACGGCGAAGGCCCCCAGGGTCGCCGAGCTGAGACCGTTCACGATGATCGCCACCCGGGGATTGTTCACGGCATAGAACGTCGTTGCGCCGGCGGAATCCATCAGGTCCCGTTCGGGAAACTCGCCGCTCCGCCAGGCTTCAAACGAAGCCTCCATCATCGGCGGCACGAGCATCGACTTGATCTCAGGCTCCATCCGAGAAAGGCCGACGGCAAGCAGGGCCGAGCCGAAGAAAAGGATCGCCGCCAAGGCCACCGCCCAGATCCGGCGCCGAACCGTGTCTGCGGACACCCAGAGCGCCCGCTGAATCGACTCCGAAAGCGGCCGACGACGCGGGCGATAGATCACCGAGTAGGCATGGGCCACGAGAGTGTTCAGGCTTTCGACCAGGGCCGGATTGGAACTCTGAGACGCGGCCTGGGCGAGGTCGGCCGAGGCGGACCGGTAGAGCCGGATCATCTCGGCCAGCTCGGCGGCCGTGAGGGACCGAACGGAGCCGCGCGCCCGACGAACCAGCTCTTCCAAACGGTTCCAGTCGGCCATCCGCTTCTGAACCAAAAGCTCCTCGTTGACCATCCCTCCATTCTGACGAAATCCGCTTCTCGGGCGTCACACCGGCCGGTTTTGAACGTATGGAAGGACGGAGAGGAACCGACCGGCTCCTGGAAGTCAACGCCGGCCACACGAGGCCCCGGACCATGTCGGACGATCAAGCCAAGCAGACGGACGGCGTCCCAAGCTACCTGGGACAGCTGACGCAGGCCCCACTTCTCGGCGCAGCCGAGGAGGCGGCCCTGGCCCGGGCCGCCCGCGACGGCTGCCAGGATTCCCGCCGCCGACTGGTCGAATCCAACATGCGCCTGGTGATCAACATCGCCCGGACGTATCACTCGAAAACCGTGCCGCTGGAAGACCTGATCCAGGAGGGGGCCATCGGACTGATGCAGGCCGTCGAGAGGTTCGATCCGGACCGCGGCTTCCGGTTTTCCACCTATGCCACCCACTGGATCCGCCAGGCGATCGGTCGGGCGATCGACAACAAGGCCAAGACGATCCGCCTTCCCGCCCACATCAGCCAGACCCTGCGCAAGGTGGAACGGACCAAGCAGGAGCTCGCCAAGGAGCTGGGCCAGGAACCGACCATGGAGCAGATCGCCCGGGTGCTGGAAATGCCCGCTCACCGGCTCAGCCACATGATCCAGATGAACCTGGAGCTGCTGAGCCTGGACCAGAAGGTCGGCGAAGGCGATTCCACGTCGTTCGGCAGCCTGCTGCGCGACCGGTCCAGCGCCGACCCGGCGGAAGCGGCCATCGACCAGGAGAAGCTCAGAGAGCTGAACGACCTGCTGGAGACCCTGGACGAGCGGGAGATCCGCATCCTGGCCTACCGGCTGAGAACGGAAGAGCGGGCCGAATCGAAGGCCGAGATCGTCGAAGACCTCGACCTCTCGCCCAAGCGGCTCCGGGAGATGGAAGCCCAAGTCATCCGAAAACTCCGCCACATCGCCCAGGTCCGGCGGCTGCGAGAGCTACTCGGGGATTGACCTCGCAGATCCAGGTTTCGATCAGAACTCCAACCCAAACACCTTCGCAAACGCCTGGGCAACCGCAGGTTTCGCTTCCTCGGTTCCGACCGGGCGGCTCGCTTCCAGGCTCAGCGAGGTCATCGGGTGGTCGGCGATTCCGCAGGGGATGATCCAGGTGAAGGGGGTCATGTCGTTGTCGCAGTTCAAGGCGATCCCGTGCAGGCTCACCCAGCGACGCGCCTTGATCCCGATGCTCGCCAGCTTGCGATCCCCCACCCAGGCGCCGGTGTGAGGCGGAAAGCGGCGCGGCTCCAGACCGAAGGACCGCGCCGTCTCCAGCATCGTCTCCTCCAGGTCGCGCATCCAGCGGTGCAGGTCGCGGCCGTGCCGGGCGATGTCGAAGATCGGATAGACGACCAGCTGGCCCGGCCCGTGGTAGGTTACGTCTCCGCCGCGATCGGTCCGGTGGACTTCGATGCCCCGACGCTCGTACTCCTCCACCGGCTCCAGAAGGTTCTCGGGATGGAAGTTGGCCCCGAGCGTGAAGACCGGGTCGTGCTCGACGAAGATCAGGGTGTCGGGAGCCCCGCCCACGACCTCCTCGTGGACCTCCTTCTGGCGTTCCCAGGCCGGGAGGTAGCCCATCCGCCCGAGGTCCAGAACGCGGCCCGTCACTCTTCGAGTATGGGTCGCAGGACGATGAACACCTTGTGACCATCCACTTCGGCGTTGATCTCCGCCATCTCCTCGGCGGTGATCCGGCTCCGGAAGGCCTCGGTTGCGGCGATCCCACCGACCGGAGCCATGCCCTCCGTGTGGGCGGCGATGTCGATCAGCTCGTGGTGCTGGGTCGCGCCGAAATCCGCCGCCGACGAGCCGGCATGGAGCCCGATTCGAAGGCGGAAATCCCGGAGCCGGTTGATCTCCTGATTGAACCGATTGATCCGCGTCTGGATGGTCCGGGCCGCCAGGAGGGCCGCCTCGGCGGAGGGGAGACTGGCGAGGGCCCCGTCACCGGCCGTGGCAAAGACCTCGCCCCCCGCCTCCTGAACCGTGCGGGCGACCAGGGCCTGGTACTCGCGGAAGCTGTATTCCACGTCGGGAGGGTCGGCGGCCGCCTTGAGGGCCGTGCTTCGGGCCACATCCACCGCGAGGATCGCCGCATCCCGCCCCTCCCCGCTCAAACGCCA
>JAKRSE010000131.1 GCA_022402505.1 Fimbriimonadaceae bacterium
AGGTTCCCACGGCGATGATCGTCAGGCCGATGATCAGGTCGCTGACGCCCAGCTGTTGAGCGACCTCCACCGCACCCCATACCAAGACCCGCGAACTGAGGATCAGCAGGATCAGGCCCACGATCAGCCAGACCACCGCCTGCCGGATCGGCATGGCGTGCTCCTTCAGCTCCTCTTCCATCTGCGTGCCCAGGGCATCCTCTCCCTTCTGCATCCCCTGCCACACGGTCCAGACCATCAGGCCGGCGAAGACCACGAGAAGGATGCCCGCCTCGGTGCGGGTGACGGAGCCATCGGCCACCTGCCAGGCAGCCAGACCTGTGACCCCGAGCAGGATCGGGAGTTCTCGACGGAGGGCCACCGAATGGACCGCGATCGGAGCGAGCACGGCCGTGAGGCCGAGAATGAGGCCGATGTTTGCGATGTTCGAACCGTAGGCGTTCCCCAGAGCGATTCCGGGATTGCCTTCCAGGGCCGCAAGGACGGAGACGACCATCTCGGGAGCCGAGGTGCCGAAGCCCACGATGACCATGCCGATCAGGAGGGCCGGCATCCCGAAGTGCCGGGCCGTGGCCGACGCGCCATCCACGAACCGGTCGGCGCTCCAGACCAGCAGAGCCAGGCCGGCAACAATGGCAAGGATGGGCAGCAGCATGACGGTCTCGACCGGAGTTCTACGCACGACCGATGGCCCGATCAGTGAACCATGTTCCAAAGTCCCAGCCGCAGGCCGGGTTCACGGACTCACTCCCTTCGGTCGTTCGTGCGTTCACTCGGCCTGCTGCCGTCGAGGAGTTTCACTCGGCCGGGAAGAGGCCGTCCACCGACAGGTACCGCTCGCCTGTGTCGTAGCACCAGGTGAGGATTCGGGACGACTCGGGGAGCTCGGGGAGCTTCTTGGCGACTGCCGCGAGACTGGCCCCGCTGCTCACCCCGATGAAGACGCCCTCCTCCCGGGCCGAGCGGCGGGCCATCTCGAAGGCCTCTTCTTCCTCCACCTGGATCACGCCGTCGATCACCGACGAGTTGTAGATCGAGGGGACGAAGCCGGCGCCGATCCCCTGCAGCTTGTGGGGGCTCGGGCTGCCGCCGCTCAAGACCGGGGACTTGGCGGGCTCCACCGCGAAGACCTGGAACTGCGGCCAGCGAGCTTTCAGCACCTCGGCCGTTCCGGTGATATGGCCGCCTGTGCCGACGCCGGTGATCATCACGTCCAGCCCCTCGGGGAAGTCGCGGAGAATCTCCTCGGCGCTGGTCCGTCGATGGACCTCCACATTGGCGGCGTTGTCGAACTGCATCGGCATCCAGCTGCCGCCGGTCTCGGCCACCAGCTCGCGGGCCCGCTCGATGGCCCCCTTCATCCCCTTTTCGCGTGGGGTCAGGGCGAGCTCGGCGCCGTAGGCCTTCATCAGCCTGCGCCGCTCGATCGACATCGACTCCGGCATCGTGAGGATCAGCCGGTAGCCCTTGACGGCCGCGACCATCGCCAGTCCGATTCCGGTGTTGCCGCTGGTCGGCTCGATGATCGTCGTCTTTCCGGGAGCGATCAGGCCCTGTCCTTCGGCGTCGGCGATCATCGCCAGGGCGATCCGGTCCTTGATGCTGCCGCCGGGATTGGCGCGTTCCAGCTTGGACCAGACCTCACGACCGGGGAAGAGGCGGTTCAGGCGGACGTGGGGTGTGTTTCCGATGACGTCGAGGATGGTGGCGGCTTTCATATGTTTTCTCCGTAGGCTAGGAATTCGTGGGCGTCCTCTTCGGACTTCAGCGGCAGAATCTGGTCGGATCGGGTGACGAGCGACCGTGGCGGCACGGATCGGGTCAGCCAGGCTCCCCCGCCGATCACCGATCCTTCGCCGATCACGGTTCGGCCGCCGAGGATCGTCGCCCCGGCATAGACCACGACTCCCGCCTCCAGGGTCGGATGCCGCTTGGTTTCGGCAAGGTCCTTGCGGACGCTCAGGGCTCCCAGGGTCACGCTCTGGTAGAGCTTGACGCCCGGGCCGATGACGGTCGTCTCGCCGATGACGACCCCGGTGCCGTGGTCGATGACGAAGGGCGAGGCGATCCGGGCCCCCGGATGGATGTCGATCCCGGTCTGGCGGTGGGCCCACTCGGCCAGGAGCCGGGGCAGGAGCGGGGTCTCTGACTCGTAGAGCCGGTGCGCGATCCGATGGACCGCGACCGCCAGGAATCCGGGGTAGGCCAGCAGGACCTCTTCCACCGATTCGGCGGCCGGATCATGACGTTCCAGGGCTTCTGCGTCGGCAATGAGCCGGCGATGGATTTCGGGAATCTCGGCCCAGAAGGCTTTCGACGCCGGGCCCGGGTCCACTCCCGCCGCTTCCAGAAGCTCGTTCAGCTCGTCGGCCAGCAGGGCCGCCTTCGCTTTCAGGTCGCGGCAGGGACCGTACTCGTCGCGCCAGAACTGCGGGAAGAGGAGAGCGAGGAGCGACTGAAGCCAGTCTTCAGAACGGTGACGGAGCCGCCAGACACCACGGCAGGCCTGATGTGAGTCTTCCAAAGACTCCCAGAACGCATCCGGACTTTCCACAGGCGGGCCCCCTTGAGTTCATGCCGTTCGATCCCCCTTGGTGCTACGCCCGGTGGGCCGGACTTGTGGCAGGGTCTGCAACGGCAGGGACCCTCGGACGTCTGCCGATGAGGAGCCAAAGATCCAGATGATTTCCAGCCTGCTCGCCGCCTCGAGTCTTGCCGCCGTCAGCCAAGCGCCGACCGCCCAGCTTCAGATTCGCGGGGCGGCCATGTTCAAGAATGGGTACGTCGTCCTCACCCGGTCGGCGGATGTCCGCACCGGGTCGGACATCGTGATCGAAGTCGTGCCGACCAG
>JAKRSE010000132.1 GCA_022402505.1 Fimbriimonadaceae bacterium
ATGTCGGCCGGGATCGCTTCAATCGAATCCAGGATGCCGTCGAAGTACTTCACGTCCTCCCGGATCTCCTGAGTCCAGAGCCCGCGCTCCTTCAGGTCATCCACCATGAACGGATTGAGGACCACGAAGTCTCCGCTGAGGTTGCTCTTGACGTACATCGTCCGGAAGAGCGGCTCGATGCAGGGGCTGGTGCCCATGATGTTGGCGATGGTCGCCGTCGGCGCGATCGCCAGGACATTGCTGTTCCGCATCCCCTGGGTCTTGATCTTCTCGCGCAGAGGCGTCCAGTCCATCCGCCCGCCTCGGGTCACTTCGACCGGCACTCCTCGCTCGCGCTCGAGAATCTCAAGCGTGTCCTGAGGCAGGAGGCCGCGGTCCCACTTGCTGCCGGGGAAGGTGGAATAGGCCCCGCGTTCGGCGGCGAGGTCGCTGCTGGCCTCATAGGCGAAGTAGGCGATCGCTTCCATGAACTCGTCGTTGAACTCAACCGCCTCCTGGCTGGCGAAGTTGACCCCCTTCTTGAACAGAGCATAGTGGAGGCCCATGACACCCAGCCCAACCGGGCGATGGCGGCGATTGCTTCGCTCCGCCGCCTCCGTCGGATAGTAGTTGATGTCGATGACGTTGTCGAGTGCCCGAACCGCGATCCGCACCGTCTCCCGAAGCTTGTCGAGGTCGAGGCTCCCATCCTCCTGCAGGTGGTTGTCGATCAGGATCGATCCCAGGTTGCAGACGGCCGTTTCATCGGGGCCGGTGTTCAGCGTGATCTCGGTGCAGAGGTTGCTGCTGTGGATGACGCCGACATGATCCTGCGGGCTGCGCAGGTTGCACGGGTCTTTGAAGGTCATCCAGGGGTGGCCCGTTTCAAAGAGCATGCCCAGCATCTTCTTCCAGAGCTCGACCGCCTCGATCTTCCGCCCGAAGATCTCTCCGCGCTCCGCCATCGCCTCGTACTCTTCGTAGCGGCGCTCGAAGGCCTGACCATAGAGCTCGTGCAGGTCGGGAGTCTCGTTGCTCCGGAACAGCGTCCAGTTCTCGCGAGCCTCCATCCGCTTCATGAACAGGTCCGGAATCCAGTTGGCCGTGTTCATGTCGTGGGTGCGACGGCGGTCATCTCCGGTGTTCCGGCGCAGCTCCAGGAAGCTTTCGATGTCGTTGTGCCAGGTCTCCAGATAGGCGCAGCCGCTGCCCGCCCGCTTCCCTCCCTGGTTCACCGCGACCAGCTGGTCGTTGTGCATCTTCAGGAACGGGATGACGCCCTGGCTCTCGCCGTTGGTGCCCTTGATGTAGCCGCCCGTGCCTCGGACCGCGGTCCACGAGCCGCCCAGACCGCCCGCCCACTTGCTGAGGAAGGCGTTTTCGGCGATCCCGCGCATCATGATCGACTCGATGCTGTCATCCACCTTGTAGAGGTAGCAGCTGGACAGCTGGCTCCTCGGGGTGCCGGAGTTGAAGAGCGTCGGAGTGCTGCTGCAGAAGCGACGGCTCTTGTAGAGCGAATAGAGCTCGATGACCCGGGCTTCGCGGTCGCCCGGCTCCTGACGGAAGAGGCCCATCGCGACCCGCATCCAGAAGATCTGCGGCGTTTCCAGCCGCCGGGTCTTGCCGCCCATCTTGTCCGCCATGAGGTAGCGGTCGTAGAGGGTCTGGATTCCGAGAAAGTCGAAGTCGAGGTCCGCCGTCGGATCGAGGGCCGCCGCGAGCCGGTCGAGGTCAAACTCGAGCATGTCGGCCGCATACCGATCGATCTCGACTCCCCGCTCCAGAGCGCGGCGCAGGTGGCGGGCATGGGCTGGCTGGAGTCCCGCCATGCCGTCCCGCTCGATGTCCCAATCCAGAACCTCCTCATAGATGTAGGTGAGAAGGATGCGGGCCGCGAACCGAGTGTAGTCCTTGTCCCGCTCGATCAGGGTTCGGGCGTTCAGGACGACGGTGGTGCGCAGATCAGCGGCGGTGATCTCGCCGTCGACCGAGCGAACCAGCTCCACCATCAGCCGCGCCGGCGAAAAGTCGAGTTCGAGGCCGATGGAGGCGAATTCGATGCGGCGGCGAAGGTCGTCGCCGGTCCAGAGATCGGTGCTGCCGTCCGACCGCCGCAGCATGATCATCGACAGCTGAGAGTCTTCGCCCGTCCCGGCTGCCTCCCGCTGGGTGCGAAGCATCGACCGCTCGGCTCGGTAGGTGATGTAGGCTTCGGCCGTCTTGAAGTGGCCGCCCAGCATCAGCTCCTCCTGGACGAGGTCCTGGACCCGCTCGATGGAGACATAGGCCTGGCCGAGCGCCATCGCCCGCTGAGTCACGCGATCGGCGATGTCCACGGCCGGGGCCGGATCGGTCTTCGTGCTGAGGAACGCCTTGCGCACCGCGATTTCGATCTTCCCGACATTCCACGGCACGACCTTGCCGTTGCGGCGGATCAGCTTGATCGAGTCGACGATCCGCCCCTTCTCCGCCATGCGGGCCACCCTCAGGTGAAGCATCGACTTGGCCGTTTCAAAGGCTCCCTGAGCGATCAGCTCGGCCTCGGCCACCACCGCCAGATCCTGACGGCTGATTGCGGCGCCGTCCGGAAGGGCCGCCAGCCGGTCTCGGACACCCATCACGACCATCCGCACAAAGCGGCGGTTCTCTTCCGTGTCGAATGACGGGCGGCCGCGGCCGGCCGAAAGGGCAGCGACGCCTTCGCCCACCAGCTGGGCCAGCGCCTGGGGAATCGTCTCGCCCTGCTGAGGGTCGGTCAACGCCACCGAGAGGGGCCAGGGCATGTCGGCGACCACCGGCGCCCAGTCATGGCCGGGACA
>JAKRSE010000014.1 GCA_022402505.1 Fimbriimonadaceae bacterium
CCCTAGGATCCGTTCGGCCGGCAGGTCCGCGAGCTTCTGGATCGACCAGGCGGCGTTTCCGACATAGCCCCAGATCTTCTGAATCCGGCGCCCCTTCGGCAGCATGAATCGCCCGGCCTTGATCTGGCGGTAGAGCCCCTGGTACTTGACCCCGAACCAGGGCCCCCAGATGGTGGTCGGGCGGATGAGAACCCATTCCAGTCCCTCGGCTTCGGCTCGGACGATCTTCTCGGTCTCGACCTTGCTCGCTCCGTAGGCGTTCGGCGGGCTGCAGTCGAATTCGTCCTTCGGAACCACGGTGAGGGGGTTGACCAGCTGACTGGAGGCGACGACCAGCCGACGTACGCCGGATTCCCGGCAGGCCGCGACCACATTCCGCACTCCGTCGGTGTTGGCGGCATAGTCTTCCAGGGTCGTGCCGTCGATGTCGGTCCGGGCGGCCAGGTGATGCACGATCTCCGGGCGGAAATCCCGGAAGATCCCGGCCACCGCGTCCCGGTCCAGAATGTTCACCGCTCGGTGGAAGGAGGCCTGACCCCCGTCACGCACCTCCTCGGTGTCGAGATTCAGGACCTCATGGCCTTGGTCCAGGCAGTGCCGTACCAGGTTGGTGCCGATGAAGCCCGACCCGCCGGTGATCAGGATGCGAGCCATGGAGCGGTTCCATCGACCAGAGGCCGTGCCTGAATCCGGCCGGACTCGATGCCGTTGATGACCCGCATATAGCCCTTGGTCACCAGGGCGATGTTTTCCGGCGAGGTTCCGACGGGGTTGGTGATCCGGTCCACGATGGTTCCTTCGTGGCTGTTGCTGAGCAGCCAGGCCATGTACCGCAGGTCCGCCTCGGGGTCGTGCTTGGGGGCGGGGCTGCGCAGCAGTTCACCGACCTCGCACGGATGCTTCATCTTCTGCACGGTGGAGAGGTTCGGGATGTAGGTGTTCCCCAGCATCGCCGCCCGCTTGCCGTACATCGCCGCCTCGATCGCGATGGTGCCCGTGATGCAGGTCACCATCTCGGTGGTCTTGATGAGGTCGTGGCTGTCGACATAGGGGTCGATGAGCCGCACCCCGGGGAGCCGCTTGATCTGCTTCAGGTACGAGGGGCCTCGAACGCCGAGGGCGCTCTTGTGCTCCTTGACGTAGAGCTTCACGTCGATCGGAAGGGTTCGGGCGATGCTCTTGCAGACTTCATAGCTGTTCATGAAGTGGCTGCCCTCCACGTCCACCGAGTGCTCGGGCTGATAGTTCAGGGTGAAGAGGACGAACTTCTCGCCCGGAACCGGCTGCTCGAAGAGCTTCTTCCACTGCAGCATGCAGAGGCGGTAGCGGATGGGGATCATGTGGTACTTCAGGTCGAAGAGAGCCCCCTTCAGGCTGTACATGTGCCCGTCGTGCTTCGCCCGGACCAGGGACCGGTAGAGCACCCCGCGCGTGATCCGCTTCCAATAGCGGGCGCCCATCTTCGGCGGCTTCTGGACGAGCTGGAGGTGCTGCATTCTCTCCCGCTTCAGGATCTTCTCCTTGGCCGCCCGGGCGAGGGCGAGCTCCTCTTCGGTGACCGTATCCGGCGATTCCGCACCGGTCGGCAACGGGTTTACTTCGCACTCGGAATCCCAGAGGGCGAATCGGCTGACCGGGAAGCGAACATCGAACGGGGCACCGTAGTGCCGTCCGGTGGCCCGGCAGATCAGCAGAGCCACCAGGTCATGGGTGTCGCTCGGTTCGCCGCTGCAGAGCTGCACGTCGTGCTTGTCCAGGAAGTCGTGGATCTTCCGGAAGCAGTAGGCGGCGTACTTCTGCATCTCCTCCCAAGGCCGAATCCGGAGGAAGCGGTCCATCATGAGGAAGTTCTTCAGCGAGAGCCCGGTCTTGGCCTCGTACTCGGCGATCTGGGCCAGCGCCTGGGTGTCCAGGGGAGCGGCCAGAGCCTCATCGATGCGGAGCCAGAGGATGTTCTCCCGGGGAACGCCGTTCTCCAGGCACATCTTCAGGTACTCCTCCGGAGTCACGACATGAAAAACGCCGACCTGGTGTTGGTCGGCGAGTTCCCTGCCGATTGCGATCCAGGACTCGGTGCGTTCCCAGATCGAGAAGAAGCAGACGTTCGGTTTACCCAAGAGTCTCAACCAATCGTGGCAAAGAAGACGACGCGCTCGCCCGTCTTCGTGATTCCGCCCCGATGCACGCCGTTGTTGGCAAAGAGGCCCATGTTCCCCTGATCCGAGGTGATGTAGAACTCTCGGTTGAGCATGGCGTTGCTCGCCTCGCTGCCGTCTTCCAGGTCGACGCCGAAGGTGCACTTCTTGCGCAGGCCCTTGGGAAGGGAGTAGAACAGCTGACGCCAGTTCCGCTTCGTGTAGCTCATGCCGCTTCGGTCGACGGCTCGGCGGAGGATGCCCTCCCAGCCGACGGGTCGGGCGTGGTGGCTGCCCAGCACATAGCTGAACGCGCCGTTGTCTCGACCGACTTCGTTCAGGTAGACGACGGCCTTCACCATGTCGTAACTGGTGTCCACGTGCATGTAGTTGGTCGCCGGGTCGGCCATGCCTTCCACGTCGGCGAAGACGTTGTGGAAGTAGGCGTCCTTGGGGTCGTTGATCTGGATGAGCAGATGGGTGACCGTGACCGGCCGGCCGATCAGAGCGCTGGCCGCGTCCAGCATCCCGTGCCTCCGCATGTACTTGGCCAGGGTCTCGAACAGCTCCTTGTGGTCGCCGGGGTTGAAGAACTTGGTGTTGCCGATGAAGGTCTGCTCGCCCGCTTCGGCCCGAGCCTTGCGCAGCTCGGCGATCGGCTCGGCGACCAGCTCCTTCAGCCGGGTCAGCTCATCCTCGTCCAGGTTGCTGACCAGGAATCCGGTGTCCACGAACTCCTCGGCCTGCTTCTTGAACTGCGGGTCGATCTCGAATCGCTTGGAGCCCTTGAAGAAGCCGGCGATGTCGTCGGTGTAGGCCTTGACAATGTAGGGGATGTACCGACGAAGCATCAGGAAACGGCCGGCAAAGCCTCCCTTGATGTGGCCCTTGTAGCCGGGGAGGGCGGGAATGCGGTCGAAGCGGGCCGCCTTCTTGAACCACACGACGCCGATCCAAGGAAGGAGGGCCTTGATGGCCTTCAGCCGCATGCCGAAGGTCGGCTTGTCAAGGACCTTGCCATAGGCGGGGTGGTTGTCATAGTCGACGACCGGCAGCTTGCGCGATCCGGGGGACCGGGGCATCTCTCGGGCTTCAGTCGAGGTGATGGGTTTGGACATTGACGTGCACCGGCAAGGGCTCGAAGCCCTGCGCTCAACCGCACTTTACCACCGAGTTTCCGGCGGTCAAGGAAAACCGTCGGGGATCGACGCGAAATGCCTGGGGCTTAAGTCGCCGCGCCTTCGGCCGGTGCCGAGGGGGGCGCCGTGGTGTCCCGGGTCTTGCGAACGAAGTAAATCCCCAGCAGGAACCGAATCAGGAACCCTGTGAGAAGCGCGCCGGCAACGCCGAGAATCCCGAACGGCCGGGCCAGCGCGAAGGCGAGAATGATGAAGGGCACCACGGCCAGCACCGACATCACGACGATGTCCTTGTCCCGACCCATCGCATAGAGCATGTTCCGGGGCCACATGGCCAGGGCGTTGCAGACCGCGCCCAGCATCACGATGAAGAAGGCCGGCAGCTGATCCCGGTAGATCGGCTCCTTGATGAAGAGGTGCAGGGAGACCAGGAGCCCGACCGTCGCGACCACCGTCGTCACCAAGGTGGACTTGAACAGCCCCCAACCCAGACTCCGGTACAGCCTGTGGAGCTCCTCCATCCGCCCGTCGCGATAGGCTCGGATCATCTGAGGCTGAAGGATCGAGACCAGGCCTGCCTCGGGGAAGGTGACGACG
>JAKRSE010000133.1 GCA_022402505.1 Fimbriimonadaceae bacterium
CGGACTTGCGTTGAACCAGGGCCGAGCACATGTAGGTGTTCAGGGAGTTGTAGTGGAACCGGGTGCCGGGCCGGTGAGGCACCGGGTGGTTCATGAAGCTCCTCACCAGGCTCATGCCGGCCCCCCATTCCCCCCGGGGCCAGGCTTCGTCTTCCTGCCCGCAGGTCATGGAGAGCAGGTCGCGGACCCGCATCTGGCGGAGATTCTCGCTCGGATCGACCGGAGCGAGGTCCTGGAAATGAGCGATCACCCGGTCGTCGAGGGTGAGCAGGCCCTCCTCGACAGCGATGCCGACCGCCGAAGCGCAGAAGCTCTTGCTGAGGCTGTAGAGCAGGTGCGGCGTCTTCAGATCGAAGGGAGACCAGGCGCCCTCGGCCACGACCTTCCCATGCCGAAGGACCATGAGGCCATGCATCTCCTGCCGCTCGATCCGCCCGATTAAACTGAGCAGAGCAGAGCTGGAGAGCCCTACGGCTTCCGGCGTGGATCGGGGGAGAGGACGCGGCATGACGGTCAGGTTTTACCTGGCATCATCCCGCGCTCTGTCTTCCGGGCCCCGCTCCGAGAAGGCAGAGCGGGGCCCGATCTGTTCCGTCAGGAACCCTTGACCAGGGTGAGGGTGTCCTTCAGGCTCTGGGCGCTCTTGTGGAGCAGTTCGGTCTCGGTGTCGGAGACCTTGGGTTCGTAGATTTCGACCACTCCGTGCCGTCCGACGACGGTCGGGAGCGAGAGGCAGATGTCGGAAATGCCGAGGGCGCCGGTCTGGAGGGCCGAGACCGGGAGGAGCTTGCCGTTCCCGAGGGCGATCGCCTCGACGACTTCCTTGATCGAGACTCCGACGGCGCGGCCGGCGCCGCCCTTCTGGCGGATGACCTCCGCGCCGCTGGTCTTGGTCTTCTGGAAGAGTTCGGCGGCCAGGTCGTCGCTCCAGCCCTTCAGTGAGGCCAGGGGCACTCCGCCGATGGTCGCCGAGGACCAGATCGGCACCATGCTGTCGCCGTGCTCGCCCAGGATGAGGGCCTTGACGTCGGTGGCTCCGACCTTCATGTGGTCGGCGATGAGGCTGCGGAACCGACTGGTGTCCAGGACGGTGCCGAGGCCGAGGACGCTTTCGGTCGGGACGATGCCCGCCTCTACGGTCAGGTGGGTCAGGATGTCGACCGGGTTGCTGACCACCAGGATGGTCGCGCCGTCGGCAAGCTTGACCGACTTGACGCTCTCCAGGATTCCCTTGAAGAGTCCGACGTTGCGGTTGATCAAGTCGAGTCGGCTCTCGTCCGGCTTGCGGCGGAGTCCGGCGGTGATGACCACGCAGTCGCTACCGCCCACGATCTCGTAGGTGCTGCTGCTGGTGAAGGTCTGGTTGGCGAGCAGGGCTGCTCCATGCCGCAGGTCCAGAGCCTCGCCGGCGGCCATGTCCGGGTTGGCATCGACCAGGGCGATTTCGGTGACGATTCCTCCGAGCTGAAGGGCGAATGCGGCGTCGGAGCCGACTCGGCCTCCTCCTCCGATGATGCTGACTTTCATCTGGGTGACGATTCCTCCGTTCCGATTATGGGGAAGGCGGCGGATCGTCTGCCGGCGAGAGACCCGCCCCGGGGGTCGTTGGTCGTCGGCCGCCGGGTTCACGAGTTCGCCTGCGGCTCACGCGTTCACTCGGCTGCGGCGGCCGAACGAGCGGAGGCTCGCACCTGGGGCCTGTTCACATTTTCATTGACCCGAGCCGGTGGAGGCTCTTTCTGGTGTCGGCAAGGGACGTTCGTGGGGTGCCCCGACCTTGCGGACGTCTCCAGTCTCATGCTGAAAGCTGGAGCGGCTGATCGGCCGCAGGCCGGGAGGCAGGGAGTTCGGCCTTCGGAAGTGCGAACGAGGCACCGTCCCCCGAAACTGGCCTGCGACGGATCGGGGCCTTTCCGCTTCGAGCCGAGCCCGCGGTCCGTCGACAGGCCAGAGCACCCACGGTCAGGCAGGCAGGAGTGAGCCAGAAGCGTGAACACACCTTTGGGAGGAAGGAGGCCTGAATCTCCGGCCGCTCCGGCAGGGGCTTTGGACGCCTCCAGAGCCGGCCTATCCGGCGGCCAGTGCGTCCTTCAGGTCGCCGCCGGATTCGATGACCTCCCGCAGCCATCCATTCCCCAGCAGAATGTCGATCGGCATCAGCTTCTCCTCGTACTCGTAGGGGGGCGAGAGCCATTCGAACTTCTCGCCAAAGAGCCGGATCACGGTCTGCAGCAGCGTGCAGGCCATCAGGAAGGGCTGGAAGGCTCGGCGGTCGATGACGTGGATCATGCAGCCCTGGCAGACCTCCCCTTTGAACTTCTGGAAGGTCGGCAGGAACTGCCAGGGCCGAAAAATCACGCCCTCCAAACCCTGGCGGTTCAGCTCTTCGGCCAGCTGCCACCCGTCGATGTAGGGAGCCCCGAAGATTTCGAAGGGCTGAGTCGTGCCCCGGCCTTCGCTCAGCTTCGTGCCCTCCAGCAGACACATGCCCGGGTAGACGACGGCCGTGTCCACGGTCGGCATGTTCGGCGAGGGCATGACCCAGGGGAAGCTCGTTTCGTCCAGGTAGGCGGCGCGATCCCAGCCTTCACATTCGATCACCCGCAGCTCGACCCCGGGGTGGTGCTCGGCCTTCATCTTCCGGGCGACCTCGCCCATCGTCAGGGCGTGGCGGATGGCGAGGGGTCGGAGGCCGACGAAGCTGGCGAAGTCCGGGTCGAGGATCGGTCCTTCCACCGTGACCCCGTTGATCGGATTGGGCCGGTCCAGGATCGTGACCGGAATCCCGCGCCGCTCGGCCGCCTTTAGGCAGAGGGTCATGGTCCAGATGAACGTGTAGTA
>JAKRSE010000134.1 GCA_022402505.1 Fimbriimonadaceae bacterium
GGATCGTGATCCGGTGGATTTCCTGCCGCTTGGCGTGAGGCAACACCGGCCGCGCCCCCCACTCGGCCCGGGTGAGGATCGTCGGCTGGGAGGCGAGGCTCAGGAGGAGAGCGGAGGTCAGCATGAGGCCATTCTATCCCCTCGGCATCTTCGCCAGGTCCTCGCGAACCTTCTTCACCCGGTGCGGATTGGCGTCGGGGAACTGGAGGTACCGCTCGTAGTATCTCCGCCGGAGCGATCGCATCTCGGGAGTTCCACCGACTGCCAAACCGGCCATGAACCAGGCTTCAGGCCGATTCGGAAAGTCCCGAACCATCGCAGCTGCGAGCAGGGCAGCCCGCCGGTCGTTCTCGCGGCTCTTGGCCAGGACGACCGCCCTGCTCGGCGGGGCCTCGCCTCCCCTGGTTGCGATTCCGAAGCGCCTGGCCACCATCAGTTCGTACAGCCTGAGACCATAGCTCTTGGGGTAGCGACCCGTGGCTCGGCCGACGAAACGCTTGAAAAGATCCTTGTCTGCGCTGGGTTCAAAAAGCGCCAGGTAACTGAGAGTGAAAGACGGCGTCGAAAGCAGAAACGGGTGCGCTTGCACGCCGCACACGTTTCCATCCGCCGGCTCAAACCACCCGGGCAGTTCGTGGAAGGTGCAGACCATCAAGATGGCCGGCCCCATGCTTGCATCGCCACGAACGTATCGGCCGGCCATCGCGTCGCGCACCTTCTTGATCGTCCCCAACTGCTTGGCCGACCATCCGAGAACCAGAGCGGCCTCGATGTCGTTCCGGTCCTTCTCGATCCGAGCCTGAGCCACCCGCACCGCGCCCAAGTCATCACCCCTCTTCGCCAGAGTCAAAGCCTGCTTCGCCTCCGCGCTGATCGGTCCGAAACTGCCAAAGGGCAGATCGATCATGTGGGCGTAGTGACCGAGAAGAGGCTCGCGGTATTGGCTCCAGCTCGGCTCCTGGGTGGCTGACGCCCAGGCAGGAAGAGCCAGGGCTGCAAGCGTCCAGGCTCCGACAACGCAGATTCTGCACCAATGGGACATGCCGTTCTGAATCATGAGAAAGCTGTTCACGAGACCTCCTGACAACGGAAGATGGAGTCATTGTGTTCTGGATCAGGCGACGTTGGGTGCCGGACAGTGAAGACAGATGGGTCCGGGAAGACTGACCGGCTCGGATCCAGCCAGGCTTTCACAGCCGAGCCTGGATTCCCGGTGTCTGGCTCGCCGGAACCTTCTCCAGCCTCCCGTCTGGGTGCAAGATCTCGGTCCGAACTCCAGGCAGCCCAACCTCATCCCGCTGACTGGGCCCGCGAAGCCAGATCGTGTTTTCGGGGTGCCTGGTCACAAAGATGGCGGATGCGAGAATCGGGTAACCGCAGCTCCCGGGAAAGAAGACTCGGTACCGAAGGGACTGCGGCCGTCCAGAAGGGTCGATGGCCTGAATGGTGCCGGTTTGGACCCGAAGGTGGGCCCGTCTCACGACTCGACGCGGGATCCCAGGCTCGACCGGGCCGGAGATCGATTGTTGGAAGGTGCCCCCAGCCTGAGGGGGAAAGAGAGTTCGGTACAAGCTGGGAGCGATGATCGTCCGAGTTCGCGTGGACGATTTGAACATGATCCTCGAAGCCGGAAGCCTCACATCCCGAAGTCTGGGAGGCGGCCAGGGCTTCGCCGGCAGAGTCACACGGCATTGCATGGAGTTTGCCGAGGCGTGGCACCATTCGCCGATGGCCTGCAGGACGACGGTCCCCTCCCAAGCGCCTGTCGGCTTGCTCCCAAGGAACCGCCACCCTCGCTCAGAGTCTGCCGCAGATCCGGAGAACGGAGACCCAATGGGAATCTGATTCGAAGCCGCGGGAAGCATCCGGACCTGGCGGAACAGAATCGGCTCAGACTGCGAACCCATGGAGGCGGTTCGCCACATGGCCTCCCCGTCGGGCCCGGCAACCATCCGTCCCTTCCGTACGCCGAACCCGGGCCTGATTCTTCGGCCCGAAAGAATCACCGCCGAGCGGACACGACCGTCGTCTTGAGTCGAAGCATCCCAGATCGTCACCTCAGAGGTCCCGATCGAGCCCTGGACTGCTCCGGGCCTTAAGGGGAACAGCGCAGTGAGCGCATCCGGCTCCAGCAAGGTGACTTCGACCCCCAGGCCGCAGATCGCTGAATCGGTCCAGGAGACGAGCCCATCACCCATCAGCGGCTCCGCCGCCTCCCGCAGATTGAGAAGGATCTCCTGCCGGTACCGCTCGCCGACCTCCTGCTCAGCCTGCGCAGCCGGGACGGCGACGATCCCTCCTGCGGCGAGCAAGGCCAGATATCTGGCAGATTCCACAAGAACATCATAACCCATAGAGCGAGCTTATTCTGCAACGATAAAGTGCACATTTCGAGGCAAGATTCATGGGGCTCTTTGGTTTGCGGTCGCGGGGTCCATAATCATGCTGTCATGCCCGCCGAACTGGAAGTCGTCGTTGAATCCTTCAGCCTGGACCACACCAAGGTGGTCGCGCCTTACGTTCGCCTCGCGGGCAAGAAGGTGACTCCGCAGGGCGATGTGATCGAGAAGTACGATCTGCGGCTGGGGCAGCCGAACCGGGACATCCTCCCGACCTCCACCCTGCACACCTTGGAACACCTGCTGGCCTACCGCCTCCGCGCCCACCTGCCGGGCCTGGTGGACATCTCGCCGATGGGCTGCCGCACCGGATTCTATGCCGTCGTGCTGGAAGAGCCGGGCGAGGAGCGGGTGATGGACGCCTTCGGCAAGGCGCTGAAGGACGCGGCCGAGTTCGAGGGGATTGTCCCCGGCGTCAGCGAGCTGGAATGCGGCAACGCGG
>JAKRSE010000135.1 GCA_022402505.1 Fimbriimonadaceae bacterium
GGAGGTGCTCGACGTCGAGTTCGTCGGCGACCGTGCCCTGCTGGATTCGGCCGGCGACTACATCGTCGTCGAAGCTCCGGGTTTCCTCAGCTACAGCCTGAACCACCGCCTGCTTTCGGCATCCGGCCCCGAGCATTCCGTCAAGGTCCGGTACCGGGACATCCTTGTCGAGAGCTCGAACATTCAGCTCAACGTTCCGACTTACGAGGTCCGAGCTCGGGATGCGCGAGTGACCATCGCCGGCCGCACCGTCGAGGTTCAGCAGTTGGCCTTCCGCCTCAATCAACGACGGGGAGTCGGATTCGGACCGTTTGAGACTGAAGGCATCCGATGGACTCGGCTGGGCTCCATGCCGGTTCCGGTCAAGCAGACTCGGCGTCTCCTCACCTATCTTGAGGTCAGCTCGAACGGACTTCGACCCGTGACCGGCATCTCCCGCGAACGCTTCAACTGGTGGGAGGCGGAGAATGCTCTCTCGGTCGTCGAGGCCGACAAGGCAGTCGTCTTCCCGGCTCGGGAGATCTACTTTTACCGGAGCAACATCAAGGTCAGCGGAGTGTCGGTGATGAAGATGCCGCTCCTCCAGGTGAGCGCCTCCACCAGCACGCCCATCCTCACCGACCAGTTCTTCAACGTCAGCGGAAACCAGCTGAACATCAACTATCCGTACTATCTGGAGCTCGAGCCCGGCATGGCCAGCCTCTTCCGGTTTCGGTACGGGAACCGATTCTCCTCGGGAGTCGGCGGATCAGGCGGCTTCCGGTTGGACTACGAGCTGAACTGGAACCAGGGCGCCGAACAGTCCGGAGCCGCGATTCTTTCGGGAATGAACCGCAGCGATTGGGGCGTCTCGCTTCGGCAGTTCATCCGGCCAGACCGGGATTCCTCGCTCGCCATGCAGCTCGATTTTCCGGCCCACCGAAGCGTGTTTTCGAATGTCAGCTATTCCAAAGGGTTCTCCGGGTACCAGTTCCAGGCGACCGGACTCTATGGACGCGGCCTCACTTCCGAGAACGCCTTCACCCAGGAGAACTACCAGCTCAGCCTGGAGCGAGACCCGATCAGCGTCCCGTCCCTGAACGCCGGCCTGCATCTGGGAGTCAACGCCACTTCCAGCCGGTTCAGCGGCGCCTCGAACCTCAGCCGCTCGGGGTATGGATGGCAGGCGAGACTGGTCGGCCGGCCGATGCGCCTGGATGCCTCCAACACCATCCACTACAGCTACCGGTTCGATCAGCTCCTGGGCCGATCAGCGGGGCGAAACTCCATCTCGCAGTACGGCTCTCTGGCCCTCTCCACGAGCATCTCCAACGGTTTCGGCCTCTTCACCACCTACGATTTCCAGGACGACAGCTTCAACAGTCGTCTCCTGGGGCGCCATCGCATCACAAGCGAAGCATTCTGGACATCGCCCAGCCTCACCCTGCGAGGGTCGTTCAGCCGGGCGCTGGACATGGATCGATTCGCGGCCTCGGGAGGAGCTCAGCTCACCGTGTCTCCGCTCTGGCGAATGTACTACAACACGACCATCGATCGGTACCTGGACGGCTCCTACTTCGACCAGACCCTGATCCTTGGCTACCGGCTGGGCTTCCGCGAGGTCGGTCTGTCATGGAGTCAGCAGACCGGGAGGATCGGACTTGAGATTCTGGGCACGAGCTGGTAGCCTCGCCCTCGCCTCGGTTGCGGCTGCCTGCGCATTCGGCCAGTCTTTCGGAACCTTCGGCTTCGATCCCTATCCGGTGGTGCCGGGCTTCAAGATCAGCTCGGAAGGGTTCGTGGTGGACGAGTCGGCGGCCGACGTCTTTCGATTCGCCGTCCCCCTTCGCTCGGTCCGCCTCACCTCCATCACCGACCGGACGGCGGCCTGGGAGACGGATGCGGACCTCCGATCTCCCCAGGGCTTCGAAGCCAACCTGCGATCTCCCGGCTTCGTCATGCGGGTCCGCGAGCGATTCCGCCTTCGGCTTCGGTCGTTGGGTCGGCCGGTCCTCACCGTCGACATCGCCACCTATGACGGGGCCCCCACCCCGACGACCACCTGGGTTCTCTGCAGCCTGCCAGACGGACAGCCGCCGATCCTCTTCTCATTTTTGGATGGCATCAGCGACGCCCGGGTGACGGGCGCTCCCGGCGACTGGACCCTGCAGTTCGGCGCGGCATACTCCGGGCGAATCCGAGTCGCGTTGCCCTTCGGCCAGCGACCTTACCGTCCCGACCTCACCTCGGCAGCTCGGTTCGGAGCCGCGGCCCGAGAGCTCCGCAGCCGAAAGTTCTGGACTTCTGCTCCGCCCCGTTCGATCGGATACACGGCCGAATCTGTCCCGGGCGGGCTCATCACGCGCTGGACCTTCGATCGCCCGGGCGCGATGGTTCCCACCACCGCACTGCTCGCCTCTCGGCTCAGCGGGGTGCGGATCGAATCTCCCTATGACCTCCTCACCGAGTCCTTCGCCGAGGGACCCTTCGGCGTCGCCACGGGGCCGGAGCTCGCCATCCGATGGCCCGTGCCGCAGCGGGTTCGGGGGAAGGCGGTCACCTGGGGTGCGCCGTTCGGTCCCGCGCTCGCCGCAGAGGAGCAGATCTGGCTGGCCGCGGCCGATGATTCGGTGCGGGAGGCGGCCCTCGCGGCGGTCCACCGGCGCTATGCCGAACTGCCTCGATTCCGCCTTCCGGTCTCGGGCAGCACGGCTCCCGGCTCTCTGACGCCGGAGGGGCTCCAGACCCTGGCCCGCCTCGCCTGGGATCATCAAGCGCTCCTCACCGTGCTCGATCGCCCCTCGGGAGCCAACCTTGCCCTCACGGTGCTTCTTTGGACCATGAACCACCGGACCTATGC
>JAKRSE010000136.1 GCA_022402505.1 Fimbriimonadaceae bacterium
ATGGTGAAGGCGGCCGAGGCGCGGCGTCCCTTTTCATCCACCAGCGACGCGCGGGTCGCCGTGGGCCCCAGCTGAAGCCGGGCGCCCGCGAGAGTCCAGCGGGTCGGGATCGGCTCTCCCAAGGTCAGCTCCAGCCCTTCGACATCCCAAAGGGAGGTCGGAGCAGCGAGAACGGCAGCCGCGAGCAGAGAGATCATCCCTCTGGTTGGACGTCCGGCGCGGCCTCCAGGATCGCCCCGCCGAGCACGCGTCGGATCGCCTCCAGCTCGGGTGCGGCGGGAACCGGCTCCAAAGGCAGGCGCGGATCGGGGGTGGACAGAATCCCCCAGGCGTGCAGGGCCGCCTTGTGCGACTGGGGCTGAGGAAGCCGCCGAAGGTCGTCCAAGAGCGGGAGCACCGTCTCCTGGAGGGCGGCTCCGGATTCGTCGGCCCACTCTTCCACCAGCCGGGCCAGCATCGCCGGAATCGCATTGGCGCAGCCGGAGATGGCCCCCGTCCATCCGGCTTCCAAGGCCGGGACGATCATCCGCTCATCGCCGTGGAAGAGGGCCTGGTCGCTTCGGAAGGCGCTTCGGAAGAGCCCCAGGAGCTCCGGGTCTGCGGCGCTGTTTTTGGCGCCTCCGCAGCGGGGATGGGCGGCGAGGTCGGTCAGATGATGGAGGGGCAGACCGCGGCCGATCACCTCCGGGTTGTGATAGAGCAGGACCGGACAGGTCGCGGCGTCCATCACCTTCATGAGCCAGGCGGCGACCCCGTCGTCGGAGGCACGACGGAAGAACGCGGGGGGCGAGAGGAGAATCGCTGCCGCTCCGTTTCGGCCCGCCTGAGAGGCCAGCCACTGGGCCTCGTCCAGGGAGGGAGTCGGGACGCCCAGGATCAGCTTCAACGAGCCGGAAGCCACGCCTGCATGTCGGAGGAGGTCGCGACGCTCGACCGCGCTCAGCGAAGCTCCCTCGCCGTTCGATCCGCCGAGGACGATCCCCGCGCAACCGGCCGCCTCGAACCAGGCGCAAAGCCGGGCCAGCGAGACCGGATCCACCCGGCCGGCGTCGTCGAACGGGGTCACCGAGGCCGGATACAAGCCGGGGGGAAGCATGGCGACACTCTATCCCAGGGGAAGGGATTTTCGAAAGGCCTCCGCTTTCGTGTCACAATAGCCGGAAGGCCGAGCCGAAGCCCCACCGCCTGATGACCGACGACCATCCCGACTCTCCAGTCTCCGAAGGCCGATGAACCCGCTCATCACCGGACTTTTCCTCATGGCCTGCAACGCCTTCTTTGTTGCAGCGGAGTACGCCCTGGTCGGAGCCCGGCGCACCCGAGTCCAGCAGGATGCCGCCAAAGGATCGGCCGCCGCCCGGGCCTTCGCCGCCACCCTGGAAGACAAGGACCGCTACGTCGCCGGCATCCAGCTGGGAGTCACGGTCTTCAGCATCGCCATCGGCGCCGTGCTGGAACCCTATCTCAGCCGGCTGATCGAAGCGGCCTTCCCGGGCCTGCCGGACGCCGTCTCCAGCTCCCTCTCGATTCTCGTCGTCTCCTATCCGCTCGTGGTGCTGGGTGAACTGGTGCCCAAATACGCCACCCTCCGGCACGCGGAGACGATCGGCTACTTCGTCGCCCGGCCGCTCCGCATCTGGGTCGGCCTGACCCTGCCGCTCATCTGGCTCTACCACTTCAGCGGGAAGCTGTTGCTCCGGCTGATCCGCATCGACATGGATCAGGCGCAGGAGGAATCTCTGAGCCGCGAGGAGTACCGGCTTCTGCTGCAGGCGGGCGAAGAGAGCGGCACGTTCAACGAACACCACGCCGACGCCCTGCTCGGCGCCCTGAACCTGAACAAGCTGGACGCCCGGGACATCATGGTCCACCGGCTGGACATCGCCCACCTCCGACTGGAGATCGGCCGCGACGCCCTGATCGCCGAGGCCAAGAAGCTTCGGCACCACCGGATTCCGGTCATCGGGGAGGACATGGATGACATCCGGGGGATCGTCTACCTCCAGGACCTCGTCTGGCTCCTCACCGACCCGGGCGTCAGCCTGGAATCGATCCTCAAGCCCGTGGTCTACATCCCCGAGAACCTGACCCTGGACCGGGCCCTTCAGACGATGAGGACCAACCAGACTCAGATCCTCATCGTCCAGGACGAATACGGCGGAACGAGCGGGATGCTGACGCTGGAAGACCTGGTGGAAGAGATTCTGGGCGACCTGCAGGACAAGCCCGAATCGGAAGAGGCAGAGATCCGGCCCGGCGCACTCCCCAACAGCCTCAGCCTGAGCCCCTATGTCCGATGGGATGAACTGCTGGAAGAGGTCGGCCAGGAGGTGAATGAGGACACTCCCACCGACACGGTTGCGACCCTCGTCGTCACCCGACTGGACCGAGCGCCCCAGCTCTTCGACGAGGTGGAGGCGGACTTCGGCCGGCTCAGGGTCACGAACCTGGCCCGTCGGCGCATTCAGCGGATCCTCTGGGTCCCGCCGGCAGGGTACGAACTGCCCGCGACGGCCGAGAATCGGGAGGCGACCACTCCCTGATGCCCCGACTGATTCTGGCGCGGCATCCCCGGCCGGTGGATCGCTGGAAGGGCGTCTGCTACGGCTACACCGACATCGAGGTCGAGGAACTGACGGCCCAGGAGCAGCAGGCCCTCAACCGGATCGCCAAATCGGTCGGCCGGGTCTATTCCAGCGACCTCAGCCGGGCTCGGGTTCCGGCCGAGCGGGCCGCCCGTTCCGCCCGAAAGCCCTGCGTGCTGGATGCCCGGCTTCGCGAGATCAACATGGGAGCCTGGGAAGGGAAGCCGTGGACAGATCGGAAGAGCACAC
>JAKRSE010000137.1 GCA_022402505.1 Fimbriimonadaceae bacterium
CGGAAGACAAGGTGGACCGCGGCCCCTATGGACGCCTGATGATGATCCACGGCGGCCTGCGCGGTCCGGTCGGAGGCCGAGACTTTTCATCCGTTCCGAAGGACGTGATCGCCTGGTCGGTCCCGCCCACCGATCCCCGCTCGGAGGTCGTGGCCCGGCTTCAGGGCGCGGCATCCGCCCCGATCGGTTCGTCGCCGGAAGGCTTCGGGGAGTTCCGGCTGGAGAACGGTCGCCTCGCTTCGCTGGGCGTCATCGCCCGCGGCGGAGTCCGTCTGAGCCGTCCGGCCGGGGCATCGGCCGTCCGGATGCGGATCACCACGACCTCGACCGAGCCTCTGGCGCTGAACATCAGCTCGCCCGATGGAAGGCTGGTCGCCTCGGTGCTGGTGGCGGGCGAGCTGGAGAACCCGCCGGAATCGATGCTGGACGCCCGGACCGCCGACAGTTCGATCGCCGTGGACCTCGCCGGCGTGCCGGGTTGGTCCGCCGACTCCATCGTGGATCTCGGCGCGCCTCGGGTCGGCGGCCCCTACGAACGTCTGCAGATCGACAAGGGCGTCTGGACTCTGGCGGACATCGCCTGGGGCGGAGAGGCCCCGGCGCCGCGAGCCGCCGAGCCGGGCTCCCGAGAGCTGGCGCTCAGGTCCTGGCGCGCCTCCATCGTCGATCGTCTCGCCGCCGGAGAGTGGGACGACCTCGGCCCCCGATTCACTTCGCGCTGGAGTCGCGAGAGGTTCTCGGCCATCGCCCTCTTCCTCTCGGTGAAGGATGACCGGGCCGTGCCGCTCCTGCTGGCCGCCGCCAAATCCGCCGAGCCGGCGGACGCCTTCCTCGCCGCCCGAGCCCTGGGTCACCAGGGGACGGAGGCCGCCCGCACCGCGCTTCTGGAGGTCCTCCGGCGTGGTCCGTTCGAGTTCAACCGCCGGTTTGCCGCCGAGTCGTTCCCGGGCGAGGTCACGGCCGAAGTCACCCAGGCGGCCGGGCTGCTGATGGTGCAGCGCGGGTGGCGGGTCCGGCTGGCCGGCGTCCGGCTGCTCTCCCGCAGCCGCGAAGTTCAGGCTCAGTACCTGCTCTCCGCCGCTCTGGGCGCCGGTCTGGAACCTCATCCGGCGGTCCGTGTTGCTCTCGCGGAAGGCATGGATCCGAACATGGAGATCGCCGCGCGGCGGCTGCTCTTCAACGCGGTCAACGATCCGATGGAATCGGCTCGAATCGCGGCGCATCAGCGCCTCGTCGAAACGGGTCTGGCGAGCATCCGTCGGGAGGCCGCGGAATCGGCGGTGAACGACGAGTCTCCGGCGGTCAGGCTGGCCCTCCTGGCGGCCTATCGCGACCGTCCGAACCCGGATCAGCGGGCGGCTCTCCGCCGGGCGGTGGTCGATCTTCGGCCGGATGTGCGGGCGGCGGCTCTGCGGGCATTGGCGGCCCAGCCTGACCCGATCCTCGCGGAAGAGGTCTCGAACACGTTTGCCGACCCTGACCCGATCGTTCAGATCGCGCTGGCCGAGGCGGCGGCCGCCAGGCGGATCACCCTGCCCGCCGAGGTCGTCCGCCGCCTGAAGACCTCGTCGGATGCCCAGGTTCGCCAGGCCGCAGTGAACATCCCGTATAGTTTGGGAGTCATCCAGAGGAGTCGGGGGAGTATTCTCCAGAGTCCGCGTGGTTTCGTCCGCCCGGACGGACGAAGATTCTGATGAAGGAACAGGCGAAGTCGATGCTCTGGGCCATGGCGGTTCTCGCCTCCCTGGCGGCCTTCCTGATCGGGGCGACCCAGCGAAGGTCGGCGGAACTCGGGCTCGAGACCGAAGCGATCGCCGAAGGCCGGGGCACCCTGATTGCGGGCCTGGATGACGGGCTCCAGATCGGCGACAGCGAGTACTTCTACCAGCTGATGACCCTCCTGGACAAATGGTACGTGGACGGGGTCGAGGACGAGCAGAAGCTCGCCATCGGAGCGGTCCGAGGCATGATCACCAGCCTGGCCGACCCGTCTTCCAGCTTCTTTACGCCGGAGCAGTTCCAGGCTCACCTGGATCGCCGCCAGGGACGCTACTCGGGAATCGGCGCGGAATTCACGTTCGACTTCGATGCCCAGGAGCTCGAGAGGCTCCGGGCCAGAAGCAACGACATCAACGCCCTGATGCTGATCCCTGAGCTTCGGGTGACGATGGTCGCCCCGGGATCGCCGGCTGAGCGGGCGGGGCTTCGGGCGGGCGACGTCATCACCGAGATCGACGGCCGGGCCCTCATCTCTTCCCGCGACGTCCGCAATCTGCAGGATCTCCAGAAGCGGGTGGCGGAAGGCAAGGCCGACCGCCTGGACCTGGAGAAGGCCAGGGAGGAGTTCCGGACGCGCTACGACACGAACATCCCGGCCGGCCGGGGCCGCGAAAAGCTGATCACCGGGACGGGCAAGACTCTGAAGGTGAGCTGGCGCAGAGGCGACGAGTCCATGGCCAAGGAGATGACGACCGCCCTGACCAAGGTGAAGGCCGCCGAAGCGGAAGGCGAGGCCGTCCGACTGCGGTTCATCACCGGAGCCGAGAAGGAAGCCGAGCGACTGGCCCGGCGGTCCTCCGTCACACTCGACCTTCGGGGATCCGGTGAAGGCGATCTGGCGGTGCTTCAATCGGTCCTGGAAGTCATCGCGGCGCCGGGCCCATTCGGCGAGGTCCTGGACGCCAAGGAGTCGCCCCCGCGCCCGCTGGTCGTGGAGAAGGGGACCCCGAATCCGCCGAAACTCAACCTTTTGGTGGATTCCACCACCCGAGGGGCGGCTGAGATCTTCGCTCTCGCCCTCTCGTCGCGGGGTCAGGCCAAG
>JAKRSE010000138.1 GCA_022402505.1 Fimbriimonadaceae bacterium
GACCGAGTGAACGCGTGAGCCGAAGGGCGAACCCGTGAACCCGGGCGGCGGTCAGGAGGGACGGGGGCGGCGCTTGGGGCCTTCCATCACCCGGACGATCGATCGCGGAGGCACGGGCTCGGCCGGAGGTCCGGCCAGGGCGACCGCCTGCCGAACCAGAGCGGCCGCGTGGGCATCCAGATCCTCCACCCGCTCCAGCCGGATGTGCCGAATCCGAGCCCCGGCGCCCTTCAGCCGACCCTCAAGATCCTCGAGCTGTACCCCCTGGGAGAACCCGAGGTTCACATACCGGGTGTAGACCGGGAGGTGGATGAAGTGGTCTCGATTCTTCTCGGTGAACCCGTAGGCCACCCCGACCGCGTTCGTCGCATCCCAGACGGTCTCGATGCACGGAGGCAGGAGCTCCACCAGCCGGTTTCGCAAAGTGCGGGCGAGCTCCTGGGTCGCCGCCGGATAGGGGCTCAGGAACTCAACCCATTCGGGAGATTCGGGCAGGACCATGGTCAATGGTATCGGCAGATGCTGAAGGTGTTCCCTTCCGTATCCTTCACCCGGGCGATGTCGCAGACGGAGGGGATGGTCACCTTCGGCATGGTGATCTCGCCGCCGTTCGCCACGATCAGCGCCGAGACCCGGTCCACATCGTCCACGGCGATGGAGCATTCAAAGTTGCCGATGACGGTCGGAAAGGGCTCGTCCTGCCGCTTCTGGATGGCCGAATGGAGGCCGCCGACTTCGGTCATGTAGAACCCGGGCGGACCCCAGGCGGTGTATTGCCAGCCGAAGACGGCCCCGTAGAACCCGACGGCCCGGTCAGGGTCCTCGGCGTTGATGGCGAAGTGGGAAAGCGTGTTCATCGAGCGTTCTTGAGCCATCCTGCGATTCTTGCACCGCTCGGGAGTGTCGTGATGCAGAATGATCGACAGAAAATGTCGATTTCCTGCCGGCCGGGTGATGCCGGCGTCCTGGTTCGGTTCTGGACCACCGACCACGTTCGGCCGGAGCCCGTTCTCTGGACCGAGAGCGAGTGGACCAAGCTCGTCTACGCGGCCGAGGGAGCCCTGCTTCTGACCCTCGATCAGGAGAGGCACCTTCTGCCCGCCAACCGCGCCCTCCTGCTGGGCCCTGGGCAGAGGCACCAGACGAGGACCACGGGCCGAGCCCGGATCAGGACCCTTTTCTTCGCCCCGAGCCTCGCGATGCCCGGACGGTCCGGAGCCTTCGAGGTCCGCCCCCTGTTCCGCGAGCTGATCCGCGAGGCCTGCCGGGTGGGCCCGCTGCTGGAATCCGACCCGACCCATGCCGCCCTCGCTCGACTCCTCATCTCCGAGGCGGCCTCCGCGCCTGAAGACTCCTTCAGCCTCAAAATGCCGATCGCCGAGTGGGCGACGGACTGGGCCGAGGCCTTTCTCGCCGATCCCGCCGAAGCCCCGGCGCCCGCCTGCTCGCGACGGACCCTGGAGCGCACGATTCTCCGAGAGACCGGCCTCACCCTGGGCGAGTGGAGCCGCCAGGCCCGCATGATGGCCGGGGTCCGCCTCCTCGCCGAAGGGGCTGCGGTCCAGGAAGCCGCCATGGCCGCCGGCTACCGGACCGCGGGAGGATTCATCCAATCACACCGACGGTTCTTCGGGCGGACGCCCGGCCGGAGGCTTCAAAGCTCAGACTGAGCGAGGACGCAAACTGATGTCGGTATGATCAAGGAGGACATGAGGCCCATCGGCGAAATTCCTCCAGAAAGAATGGCGCCTCGGCCGGCCGCCGGAGACCTGATCCTCCTGGCGATCTTCGCCTTCACGCTCGCGGCCGTCTCGTTCCGAGGACTCTCCCCCTATGTCATCCTGCAGACCGCTCCCGGGTACGAATTCGGCTTCGCCCGCCGAGGCCTCCTCGGATTCCTGATCGGCCGCGTCTCCGAAGACGCCCTGCTCGGGATGCTGATTCTCGGGGCCGGGGGAATCGTGCTGGCGACCGTGATGGTTCTGGTCCTGCTCCGTGAATGGTCGCGCCTGCTCCCGAACCGAGTGGACGCCGGACTCATCGCGCTGCCCGTCCTCGCCTCGTCGTTCACCCTTCAGCAGTGGGCGAGCGACCTCGGACGGGCCGACATCTGGGCCGTTTCCGCCCTGGCCGCCGTCGCCTGGGCGGTCATCCGAGGAGCCTGGAACCTCGCGCTCGGCTTCGCTGTGGCGTCCGGTTTGATCCTGGCCCTGATGCATGAAGGCGTCGCGTTCTGGTTCTGCATCGCCTCGGCCGGGCTGTTGTGGAGCGTCGCCGCAAGCGGACGGCAGAAGATCGCGGCCCTCGTGGCCGGAGCAGCCGGGCTCGCCGTCGCCGCCTTCGTCGCCATCCGCTTCCCCTTGAAGAATGTCGTGACCGAGGAGCGGCTCCTTCAGGCCATGGAGGGGAGGTTCGCCGCGCGGACCATCGGGGAATGGCGTCCGTTCGAGGACTTCTTCTCAGTCGACGGCTTGACCGACCCGTTTCATCCGCTCCTGATGCACCTGGCCGACCCTCGCGATCAAATCGCCGAGGCCCTCTCCCGACTCTTCAGCCTGGGCAGTCTGACGGCCCACCTCTGGTTCTTCGTGCTCTTCGGTCCGGTTCTGGCCGCCGCCGCCGTCCTGCTTGGGAAGATGATCGCCCGGGAACGGTCGCGGCTGACGATCCTGGGCGCCGTCTGCCTCGTTCCTCTGCTGCTGGGGTTCGTCGCCATCGACTACGGCCGGTGGTGGTCGATGGCGTTTCTCAGCCTGACCCTGCTGGTTCCCTCGGCCCTGATCGCCCGGGGACGAGCTTCGGAATTTGCCGAGGCCGTCCGAGAGAGCCGGGTCTGGATCGCCGCCGCCATCGTGTGGAGCCTCGCGGTCGGCCCGGTCTCGACCACCCTGGAATCGATCCGCTGGGAGGAGGCGAAATGGCGGATCATCGAGATGTTCTCCATGCTCGCCGGCTAGGACCTGTTCACGCGTTTTCGAACCCGAGGCGATGGAGGCTCTTTCTGATCTCGGCGAGGGCCGACCCTGGGGTGCCCCGACCTGACGGCCGACTCAAGCCTGATGACGAAAGCCGTGACGGTTGGTCGGCCGCAGGTCGGGAAGCAGGGGGCTCGGCCATCGCGACGCACAACAGGGACCGTCGCTTGAACCTGGCCTGCGCCGGATCATGGCCTTTCCGCTTCGAGCCGGGCCGGCGGTCCGTCGACAGGCCAGGGCACCCACTGTCAGGCGGGCGCGAGTAGACAGGAACGTGTGAGCACGCCCTAGCCCTGTTCCCGCCTTCATGGGTCCGAGGCGGTGGAGGTTCCTGCTGTTCTCAGCGGGAGCCATTCGCAAGGTGCCTGGCCTCATGAGGGAAGCAGGGGGGCTCGGCCTTCGGAGTGCGCCGGCTGAACAGCTCCCCTGGTTTGAAGCCAGGGGAGTGTGGACGCACGGGGTCAGGCCAGAGGCCAGGTCTGAACCGTGACCGACTCCATCACCGCCGGATTCTCATCCAGCGGGTTGTCGTTGCGGTCCCGCTTCAGGGCGACGATCTTGTCGACGACATCCAGGCCGTCGATGACCCGACCGAAGACGGTGTACTGGCGGTCCAGATGCGGCACCCGGTCCACGCAGACGAAGAACTGGCTGCCGGCCGAGTTCGGATCGCTGGTCCGAGCCATGCTCAGAATCCCCTTGGTGTGGGGAATCTCGTTGAACTCGGCCGGCACCGTATAGCCCGGGCCGCCCGTGCCGTGCAGGTGTCGAGGCTTGTCCTTGGTGTTCGGGTCGCCGCCCTGGATCACGAAGCCGGGGATGATCCGGTGGAACTTCACGCCGTTGTAGAAGCCGTCGCTGCTCAGCTTCTTGAAGCTCTCGACGTGCTTCGGAGCGACCTCGGGGAAGAACTGAAAGACCATGCGGCCGAGGTTGGTCTCCACGACCACGACCTCTTCGCCCGCCACCGCATCCTTCGGGACGAAGCTCACTGAGCCTCCTCCTTCGGTGCGGCCGGACCGTCGGCCTTCACCCCGTCGACCGGCCACTTGTCCATCCGGATCGACTTGACCACGACCGCGTTGGCCGGCTCGACCGAACCGTTGTTGTTCACGTCGCCCGTCTTCACAATCTGGTCGATCACGGTCATTCCGGCCACGGTCTCACCGAAGGCCGAATACTGCCCGTTCAGGCCCTCGTTGTCGGCCTGCATGATGAAGAACTGGCTGCTGGCCGAGTTCGGATCGTTGCTGCGGGCCATGCTCAGGACGCCGCGCTTGTGGCTCAGGTCGCTGGGCTCCAGGGCGACCATCCGCTCCCGGCCTCCCTCCATGAATCCGCCGGTGCCCCACTCGGCCGCTCGACTCATCTCCTTGGAGTTCGGGTCGCCGCCCTGGATCATGAAGCCCAGGATGCAGCGGTGGAACCGAGTGCCGTCATAGAACTTGCGGCCGACCAGGTCCTTGAAGTTTTCGACATGCTTCGGCGCCTTGTCCGGGCGGAACCGAACCACGATCTTGCCCTTGTCGGTGTCGATGACCGCCACTTCCTCGCCGGGCTGAACCGTGGCCGAGACTTCGGCGGCCGGCTCCGGCTTGGGGGTCACCGCCGCTTCGGTTTCGGCTTCGGGAGTCGGGGCAGGCTCGGTCGGAGCGGGCTCGGACGGGGCGCAGCCCCAGGCCAGGCTGAACGCCGCCACGGCCAACGTCGGGATCCAGAACGGAACCTTCATAGGTTTGATGGTACCGGCGCAGCGAAAACCGCCTCCGGGAGGGACCGCCGGTCGAAAAACCTCAAGCGACACTCCAGAGATCGGGTCTGCCGCCCGAACATCTGATGTGGAGCCGTTCCGGGCCCGGCATATCTGCCGGCTGCCCCTGAGGACGGATGGCATGGCAGCGATGTGGGAACTGGGTGCAGCGGCAGGAGCCGGATTGGCAGCGGGCATGGTCGGCATGCGCCTCCTCGCCGGGCGATCCAGGAGGAAGGGGCCCGCCCTCTCCGAGAGCGCCCTGGCCGCCGCCTGTGAACGCATGAGCGAGACGGGAGGAGATGACGACTCGCTCGCCCAGGCCGTCGCCTCAGCCGCCCGACTGGTCGGCGCCGAAGCCGCCGGACTCTACCTGACCGAAGGCGAAGGCATCCTCTTCATCTGCGCCGCCACCTGGACGAGCCGCGATTCCGTCGCCTTTCCCCGCCTCGTCACCATGGGACAGGGCCTGATCGGTCACGCCGTGGAACTGGGTCAGGAGATTCGAGCCTCGCGCAACGGCGAGGACCCCGGCGCCCTGATCGAGCTGGACTCCAGAACCCAAGCGGTCGTCGTTCTTCCCCTCTCCACCGCCCACCACCCCGCCGGAGGCACCCAGAGGGTCAACCGGGTTGTCGGCGCCCTCGTTCTCAGCCACTTTTCCGACGTCAAGGCTCTGGCCGGAGCCGGACTGGAACCCGCCCGAGCCGCCGCCTCCGTGCTCGCAATGGCCATCGGCTACCGAATGCTCGAGCAGTTCCAGCAGGAGACGCTGGTCCAGGCGATGCAGGCCGTTTCGCACCACCTGGAAGAGAAGGATCCCTATGTGGCCGGGCATTCGCACCGGGCGGGAGCGCTGGCCCTGCTCATCGGTCGCCGACTCCAGCTCGACCGCACCTCCCTCGATCACCTGCGCCTGGGGATGGCCCTGCACGACATCGGCAAGGTCGCCGTCTCCGACGAGATCCTGCACAAGACCACGAAGCTGACCGACGAAGAGTTCCGACAGATCGCCCGGCACACTGAGGTCGGGTTCGAAATCTGCCGGCCGCTCCGACTCCCGCCCGAAGTCCTTTCGATCATCCGCAGCCACCACGAACGGCTGGATGGTTCGGGCTACCCGGACGGACTCCGCGCCGACGAGATGCCGCTGATCCTCCGCATCGCCGGAGTCAGCATCGCCTACGACGCCATGAAGTCCAAGCGGCCGTGGCGACCCGCCCTCACGGCAGCCGAAACCCTGACCGAACTCGCCAAGGTCGCCGGCCGCCATGTGGACCCGACGGTCGTCCAGGCCCTCCAGTCCGTGGTCACGGAAGGCGACTACTTCGACATCTATCCTGAAGACCGACCGGAACGACTGGGGGCCGCATGAGCCCGGCGCTCGGAGTGGACCTGGGACGCGGCGAAATCAAGGTCGCCGCCCTCGCCCGGACCCATCGCAAGATCCGGGTCGTGGGCGTCGCCGTGCTGCCCGCCAAGCCGGACGATCCTCGATCGGCGGCGCGAAGCCTGCAGAAGCTCTGCCAGGCCCGAGGCTGGTCCGGAGCTCCCTGCGCCTTCGGAGTCGATCTCGACGAGACGACCCTGAAATGGACTCAGATGCCGCCCGTCGCCCCGGAAGACCGTCTCGGCGCGGCCGGGTCGATCATCCGCCGGGATCTCAACTCGCCGCTGGAAGAGACGTTCCTCGCCCTCCATTCCGGAGCGGACGACGAATCGCTGATCACCGCCGTTCATCGGGACTCGCTCGACCGCCGAGCCAACCTTCTGCTCGGGATCGGGCTCCAGCCGGTCCACGCCGAATTCGAAGGCCTCTCGATCCACCGCCTGGTTCAAAAGGCGCGGGCCGGGATGGTCGGAGGGGCCAGCACCACCGTCGTCGATCTGGGCCGACGATCCACCCGGATGTACATTCTCCAGGGGAACCGCTTCCGGTTCTCCCGCACCATCGCCTTCGGGGCCGACGGACTGATCCAGCGGCTTGTGAACGACCTGGACATCGGCCCGGATGAGGCGGTCGAGCTGCTTCACGACCCGGATTCCTACCTCACGATTCAGGGCTCGCTCCATCTGCCGTTTCGGAACAGCCATGCGGTCGTTTCGGTGGTCGAAGAGCTCCGGCTCCTGGCCCGCGAGTTCAGCCGGCTCATCAAGTACTTCCGATCGATCCACCCCAGCCGCAGCTTCGGAGGACTGCTGGACGCCTTCCAGCTCACCGGCGGCCTGGCCGGCCTGATCGGACTCAGCGACTTCATCGGCCAAGAGGTCGGGATGGCGGTTCAGTCGTTGAACCCCTTCGCCGGACTCGCCATGGACCTTCCCGCCGACGAACTCCGATCGGCCCTCATCTCTCCGAACCGGTTCGCCGCCGCCGTGGGCCTCGCCCTGGCGCTCGAACCGGATTTCGCCGCCCCTGCCCGAGAGGTCGGACATGTCTGGACCCGCGACGCTTGAAGCCGAATCCACCCGCCGCCAAGGCAACCTGCTGGACGCCTGGATCCGCGAGAAGCGCGATCTTCTGGCCCGCTCGCGCCGGATCAACGCCGCCATCATCGGCGCGTCCCTGGTCCTCATCGGCAGCCTGGGCTGGTTCCCCGCACGGATCTTTTCGCTGATGAGCGCCGACGCCCTCAACCAGCGCCGGATCGAGGAAATGGGGCAGAGCTCCAGCCAGGTCCAGGCCCTGGACGTCCAGCTGGCGCAGGCCCGCGGCTACCGCGACCTCACCGCCGGCCTCGACAAGACCCACCGCAGCCTCTACGGCCGCCTGGTCACGGTGATGAACTCGGTGCGGCAGGGCACGGTGCTGATCACCTTGAACGCCGCCGCCGTGGACGGCCGACTGCAGCTCTCCGGCACCGCCGAAGTCGCCTCGTTCCAGTCCGGCCGAGACTTTCTGCAGAACGTCGAATCCGCCTTCGACTCCGGCCAGGTCCGAGCCGTCATGACCGGATCCAAACCATCGCCGGTTCTGGGGCCCCAGGGCCAGACCATCGACTTCCTGATCGTGGAGGAGACGCGACGGTGATCGGAGGCCTCCCGGCAAGCGGGCAGATCCTGGCCCGACGCGCCGCCCTGGCACGAGGCCTGGCGATCGCCGCCGGCGTGCTCCTGGTCCTCGGCTTTGGCGCCGACCTGCTCCTCGCCGGGCGCGAAGGCAGATCGGCCCGAGAAGCCGACGAGCTCGAAGCGCAGATGAAGGCCCGGCGGACCGACCTCGCAGCCCTGGAAGAGCAGGCCCGAGACACGATGACCGGCCTCCAAGCCGTCACCCGCATCCAGGAGTCTCTGGTCCAGCTGGGCCGCACGGTTGGAGTCTCCGTCACCTCATTCCAGAGCTCGCCCCAGCTCGCTCCCTTCCTATCCGGCTACGGAACCCCCGCTCCCGGAGGATGGCTGATGGCCGGCGTCGAGATGGAGGCGGAGGGCAATGCCCTCGCCCTCGCCCGGTTCATCCGCTCCTTCCCGGAAAGCGGTCTCCGGTTCGAGGTCGCCGAAGTCCGGCTCACCCCGGGGCCGGCCGCGCCGGAAGGCAAGACCATGATCACCGCCGGCCTCAGACTCGTCGTGCTGACCCGAGACCCGGCTGCATCGACCGGAGGCCGTTCGTGAAGTTCGACGGCAAGACCATCGCCCTCCTGGCCCTGATGCCGGTGATGATGGCGGTCGCCCTGATGAACGTGCTGCCGATGCTGATGCGCAAGCCTGCGCCGCCGCGACCGCCAAGGCAGACGAGCGTGGACTACTCTGCCAAAGTCCTCAACCCCGACCTGGTCACCGACCCCTTCTACCATCCGGCCCTGGTTTCGGCCACGACGCCGACTCCCGGCCCCGGAGCCCTGCAGGCCCCTTCGACTCCGGTCATGCCCGCTCGGCCCTCCGCTCCGGCAGTGCTGCCTCCGCCGACGATGGCGGGCAGGATGGATCCGGGCATGGGCGACGCCGGACTGCAGCCTTGGACTCCCCCAAGCCCCGGAAGCCCATCGGCGCCCCTGCCTTCCGCCACCGGACCCCTGCCCCCCACGGGCCCGGCCCAGAGCTTCAGCCCATCCGAACCTCCCCTGCCGTCCACGCCGCTCCTCGCCTTCACGGTGAAGGGGATCGTCTGGGGCGACCGGCCCTTCGCCTTCATCTCGGTGGAAGGCGGCCCCTCCGACCGCTTCTTCATCGGCGATTCACCCGCCGAAGGGGTGCTGGTCCAAGCGATTTCATCCACGAGCGTGACCCTGGTGCGCGGCAAGACGGCCAAGACCCTGGGTTCGGGAAAAAGTGACACCCTATGATCCCTTCCTTCTTCGCCGTCGCAGCCGGCCTTGCTCAGCCTGAGCCGATCCTGCCGCCCGTCCATCCGATGCCGGTGCTTCGCCGACCGTCGGGTTCGGAGCTTCGACCTGTCGATCCCCTCTCGGACGCCGGATTCATCGTCCGCTCGGGAGCCGAAACGATTCCGGCCGGAGCCCAGGGGCGAAACGAGGCCTTCACGGCCGCCCTGGCGATGATCTTCGGACCCGCTCCGACGCCTCCGCCTGTCCCGGCGGCACCCGTCGCGGCGCCTCAGGCCCCCGAACCGGCTCGGACTCCCCCCGTCAGCCTGGCCGGCCCCGTGGATTCCCGGCGAGGGCGATCACAGGTGCTGCCGCCTGCGGCCAGGCCCGTTCCCCCGGCTCCTCGGGTGGAACCGCAGCCGGCCCCGGCCGCCCTGGCCGCCAATCTGACGACCGCCCCCTCCTCCCCGACCGGACCGCGAGGACAGGCGACCGATCCCGGCGACCCGATGATGCCGGAGATGGCGCCCGCCTCCGTCTCCACCCCGATCGCCCGGCCCGTGGATGTCAAGGCCCTGCCGATCAAGGCCTCGGGCACCGCCGCCTCCCTCAGCCTGGACGTGGTCGATCTGGAAGTGAGCCGGGTGCTTCAGGTCATCAGCGAACAGGCCAAGACGAACCTGATCCTGCTCAGCAACCCGCAGAAGACGCTCACGATCCGGCTGCAGAACGTACCGCTGGACGAGGCCCTCACCCACGTGTGCGCCATCGCCGGACTCCGACGTCTGAAGATCGGCACCACCTACGTGATCGCCTCTCCCGAGGAGCTGTCCGCCGCCTATCCCGAGGAGTACCGAGCCGCCTATCCTTCGGCCGCCCCCGCCGTGCAGGGACCCGCCGTCCCCGAGGCGAGGGAGCTGATCGTCCTGCAGGTGAGCTTCACCAGCGCCCCGGCCCTGGCCAAGGTGCTCCAGGAAACCTTCCCCAAAGATGAGCTGACCGTGGTCGTCGGACCCGCCCAGCATGTGCCCCGCCTCTCGGACTCCAACACCGAGGACAAGACCGGCGTGCAGACCGGGCTCCTGACCGAGGAAACCGGCCAGGGCGGCTCGGGGAACGATGGCGGCGACCCGAACAGCCGGATCATCGTTCTCCAGGGAACCCCGTCCGTGCTGGAACGAGCCAAGATCGTGGCCCAGGCGATGGACCGAGCCCGGCCGCAGATCAGCATCTCGGTCCGGATCATCGACGTGCAGAATGAGGCCCTCCGAGACCTCGGGGTCAGCTGGTCCTTCAGCGATTCCACCATCAGGGAACAGGAAGGCGGCGGGTTCAACATCCGCAGCTTCGACCGCAGCCCGCAGACCTTCTCCGCCGCCCTCGCCGCCCTCCAGAGGAGCGACCGGGCCAAGATCCTGGCCGAACCGAACATCAGCGTCCTGGACAACCAGCGCGCCTTCATCCTGATCGGCCAGCGGCTCAACTTCCCGACTCTGATCGGCTACACCCAGGCCAACACTCCGATCTTCAGCCCCAAGGAAGAGAAGGTCGGCATCTACCTGCAGGTGGCGGCTTCGGTCGCCCCGAACGGCGAGATCACCATGAGCCTCTACCCCCAGGTCAGCACCGTGACGGGCTTCCTGGAAGTGAGCGGCGGCAGCTACCCCCAGATCGCCACCCGCGAAGCCCAGACCACCGTCCGGGTCTCCAGCGGCGAGACGATCATGATCGGCGGCCTGATCCGCGATGATGAGATCAGGAACGTGCAGAAGGTGCCCTTCCTCGGAGACATTCCGATCCTGGGCGAGTTCTTCCGGAAGACGCGAACCCAGCGGACCTCCAGCCAGATCATCATCAGCATCACCCCGACCGTCACCCCGCCCCGCCCCTGAGAGGCACACCCACCCATGCATGCCGAACGCAGCATCATCGACGTCCTGATCGAAGAGCAGCTCGTCACCCCGGAACAGGTGAACGAGCTGCTGGCCAACCGTCGCGACCTGACGGTGGAAGTGGATGAACTGGCCGTTCAGCAGGGGCTCATCTCGCAGGCGGACCGGTGCCGATGCCTGGGACTCGCCACCGGAATCCCCTTCCACGACCTTCGACGCCTGCCCCCCAGCCCGGCGGCGGCCTCCTCGCTTTCGGCCCGACTCGCCAGCCGATTCGTCGCCGTTCCGGTGGACCTGACCGACTTCGCCGCCACCGTGGCGATGGCCAACCCCCTGGACCTGGAGGCGCTGGACGCCCTGCAGCACGCGCTGAACCGCGAGATCGACCCCATGTGGGCCGTCGCCGACGACATCAAGGAGGTCCTCGTCCGCACCCACGGCAAGCTGGACGAACTGGCAAACCTCATCGGCGAACTGGCGATCGGCGACCACGACATCGAACTCGCCACCGAGGTCGATGAGCCGGAAGGTCAAAACGCGGTGGACATGCGGCTCATCGCCGACGACGCCCCCGCGATCAAGCTCGCCAACGCCCTCATCAGCCGGTCGGTCAAGGTCGGCGCGAGCGACATCCACATCGAACCCGGCGAGAAATCGGTCCGGGTCCGGTTCCGCATCGACGGCCTGCTCCAGGAGGTCATGCAGGTGCCCAAGGACCTCCAGCGGTCGCTCATCTCGCGGCTCAAAGTCATCGCCGGGCTCGACATCGCGGAACGCCGCGTGCCTCAGGACGGCCGAATCACCATGTACGTCCAGGAGGGCAGCTTCGACCTCCGCGTCGCCACCTACCCCTGCGCCTACGGCGAGAAGATGATCATCCGCGTGCTGAACAAGGCGGCCATCTCCATGCAGCTCACCGAACTCGGCATCCCGCCGCAGTCGTTGATGAGCCTGATCCACGCCGCCGAGCAGACTCAGGGCCTGATCCTGGTCAACGGACCGACCGGCAGCGGAAAGACGACGACCCTCTACTCCGTCCTCAACCACCTGAACCGCGTCCATCGGCACATCATCACCATCGAAGACCCGATCGAATACCGGCTGGACGGCATCGTCCAGGGCAACGTCAACAACGCGGCCGGGCTCACCTTTGCCCGAGGGCTGCGGGCGATGCTCCGCGCCGACCCCGACGTGATCTTGGTCGGTGAAAGCCGCGACCCGGAAACCGCCGGCACCGCCATCGAAGCCGCCCTGACCGGCCACCTGGTGCTCACTTCGCTCCACGCCAACGACGCCGCCTCGGCCGTGGTCCGACTCGGCGAAATGGGCGTCGAGCCCTTCCTCGTCGGTTCCGCCGTCACCTGCTCGGTCGCCCAGCGGCTGCTGCGGAGGGTCTGCCCGAACTGCCGCACGGAATACATGCCCGACCACGCCGCCATGCTCCTGCTCGGCCTCGATCCGGGCGAAACCTTCCTCCACGGAGCCGGCTGCGACATGTGCAACGGCAGCGGCTACCGCGGCCGCGTCGGGGTCTACGAGGTCATGACCGTGACGCCCAAGATCCGAAGACTGATCTATCAGAACGCCCCGGGCCATGAGATCACCCAGGTCGCCAAACGCGACGGGATGATCGGCATGAGGGAGGACGCCCTGAGCAAGGTCCGCGCCGGAATCACCACCGTCGAGGAAGTCCTCCGCGCCACCCCCGAAGACGAGGCCGCCGCATGAGCGCATTCAAGTACAAGATCCTGACCGGCGACGGAGAGACGAAGACCGGGGAAGTTCAAGCGGGGGGGCTGGAAGAGGCCGAGCGCCGGCTGCAGCAGCAGGGCGCGACCGTCATCTCCCTGGTTCCCCTCTTTGAGAAGAAGGCCAAGGAGGCGGCGGGCGCCAAGCCGCTCACCCAGGTCCGCGTGGGGAAGGCCAAGGCAAAGCCCGCCGAGCTCGCCACCGTCCTGAGAAACCTGGCCGTCCTCGCCGAATCCGGCGTCCCCTTCTATGAATCGCTGAACGCGGTGCAGGAAGGAGCCGAGTCTCCCGCCCTCCGCGAGGGCCTGGAAAAGGTCAAGAGCCAGGTGATGGCGGGCCGGACCCTCGGCCAATCCCTTCGCTCGGCCCCGGAGCTCTTCACCCCCATGGTCTGCGACATGGTGGCCACCGGCGAAGAGAGCGGCCGACTGGACAAGGCCCTGACCGGAGCCGCAGCCTACATGGACCGGGCCGTCGCCCTCCGGGCCAAGCTCGTCAACGCCCTCATCTATCCCTCCATCCTGCTCGGAGTCGCCGGCCTCACCGTCTCGGCGCTGGTTTTCTTCATCATGCCGCGTTTCGCCGAAACGTTCAAGGGCATGAACATCAAGCCGCCGGCCGTCACCCAGGCGCTCATGGATTTCGGCACCACCGCCTCCACCAAGCCCTGGCTCTTCATCGTGGTGCCGCTCGCGGTCGTCTTCCTGATCAAGTTCATCGCCGCCAAGCCGGTGCTCCGAGACTTCTTCCTTCGGCTCTCCCGCCGGATTCCGGTCCTCGGGCCCGTGCTGCGACAGCTGAGTCTCGCGAGGATGCTCAGCACCCTGAGCAGCCTGCTGGGAAGCGGAGTCAACCTCCTGCCGGCCCTGGAGAGCGCGGGCAAGGTCTCCGGCGATCCCGACATCGAAGCCGCCTGCGAGGCCGCCCACCAGGACGTTCACGGCGGCGGAATGCTGAGCGAATCCTTCAAGCGGACCCGAGTCCTGCCCCCGACGCTGGTCCAGATGGTCGCCGTCGGCGAGCGGAGCGGAAGGCTGAGCACCCTGGTGGAACGGGCCAGCGAGGAGATGGAGGTTCAGGCCGACGCCCGGCTCAAATCGCTCATGGCGATCTTCGAGCCGATCATGATCCTCGTGATGGGCGGCGTCATCGGCCTGATCACCTTCTCCCTGATCTCGCCGCTCTTCTCGGTGCTGCAGAACGTGAGGTGATCTTGAGGCGGCGCGGATACAGTCTGCTGGAGGTTCTCATGGGAGTCTCGGTTCTGGCCATCCTGCTTGGACTGACCATGCCCGCGCTCCGGGGCATCTCGGCCAACTCTCAGGAGTCGGAGCTGAAGCGGCGACTGCTCCTGGTGCGGCAGGCATCGGGGCGGGCCTCGGCCGACATCGGCTGCTTCATCGGTCAGCTCTCCGATCTGACCCTTTCCGCCTCGCCGGGAACCTGCTTCAATGAGAACGGCGATCCGGTCTCGATTCCGGTCGGCTCTTGGCGCGGGCCCTACCTCGCCTCTCTCCCCATCGACCCGGTCAGCCGAGCGCCCTTCACCTACCAGACCGGCAGCGGCATGGGCCGTGTCGCCAGTTCCGCCTCCGGCAACGACAGCAAAGGGGTGCCTTTTGCGGGCTACTAGACGAGGCTTCAGCCTGCTGGAGCTGATGATCGTTTTGGCGATGGTCGCCACGCTCGCCGCCATCGCCGCCCCCAACCTCATCCTCCAATCGCGGAGAGGCAAGGAGGCCGAGCTCGGCCGACGGCTGCAGCTGGTTCGGGCGGCCCTGAACGCCTTCCACTCCGACCTCGGCTGCCATCCGACCGCCCTCGCCCAGCTGGAGGCGGTCACCGTGACCCAGTGCCTGGCCCCCAACCAGGCGACCATCACCCCGCCCGGAATCGTGCGCGGCCCCTATCTTCCCAAAGTCCCGCTCGATCCGGTCTCCGGCGCTGCGTTCACCTATTCCCCTGCCTCCGGATTCACGGTCGGCTCATCCGCGACAGGCACCGATCTTGCCGGACGCGCCTACTCCACCTACTGAAGAAGCGGCCCGCCCTGCCGATGATCTAGGGTGATGAGACGTCGCGGCTTCACCCTGGTGGAACTGATGGTGGCCGTCGCCATCATGGGAATGGTGATGGCGATCGCCGTGCCCAACCTGCAGCTGGCCGGTCGGCGTGCGCGGGAGTCGGCGCTGCGGAACGATCTTGCCGTCGTCCGGGCCGCCATCCAGATGTTCCGGACCGACGTGGGCTGTCATCCCACCCAGCTCGCCCACCTTTCGGGGCTCGCGGCTCCGGCGACCTGCACCACGGTCGGCGGGGGCTCGACTCCGGTGATCGCCTCCCGCTATCGCGGTCCCTACCTCCCGGCAACCCCGGTCGATCCGGTCAGCCGGACCGCCTTCGGCTACACCGCCGCCACCGGAGTCGTGCTCAGCTCGGCCGCCGGCAACGACATCAACGGCAGCCCCTATTCCGGCTACTGATCCCAGAAGGGCTCAAGGGCAGGCGACGCACCGGTCGGCCACCGCCTCCAGGTGCATGTGGACGTCCTGAAACCCCTGGTCGATCGCCCGGCGAAGGGTCTCCTCCAGAACGCCCTCCGGGAGGGCGACCTCCTGCACCCGGCCGCAGTTCCGGCAGACGATGTGATGGGTGTTCTCCCCGTGGCTGTGCTCCAGCCGACAGGCCAGGTAGCCGTCCACCGAAGCGAGATGGTGGACCAGGCCGAGCCGGACAAAGACGCTCAGAACCCGGTACACGCTCACCGCATCCATCCGACCGCCGGACTCCAGCACCCGGGTGTGGATCTCGTTCGGGCTCAAGGCCACCTCGCTGGCCATCAGCACCTTGACCACCTCCAGCCGAGGGCCGGTGATTCTCATCTCCGCATCGCGCAGAGCCTGAATGGCGCGATCGCGGAAGGTGGCGGGTACGGGTGCGCCCGGTGACATGGGGAAATGTTACCGGGACCGCTGAGGGGCTTTTCTCGCCGAGGGTCTTGCAACCGAGGCGTTGAAGCGGCAATACTCACTGTTCGAAGCCGCGCCCGGCCTTTTTGAATGGGATGCGGCGGTTTGGGAGGGTCGGTCGCCATGATTCGGTCCTACAGAGGAAACAAAGGTGCAATTTTATAACCTGAAGAAGCGATCCCACGTCGATGTGCCCGATTCGGCAGTCAAGAAGACGAAGATTGTCCGAGAGACGAAGAGCGGTGAGCAGATCCGCTATGCCTTCAAGGCGGAGTTCGAAGGGGACACCCTGTTCAAGTTCGTCAGCAAGGCTGTCTTCGACAGCACGTCCGTTCCGGAGATCAGCTGAACCTTTTCCAGGCAGACGGCCGATAGCGCCGCTGTCTGGAGCGACCGGAAGGGGTGTGCGGACGACTCCGCGCACCCCTTTCCTGCAAACGCCCCTCCCTCTCCCCTGAACCCTGATCCGGACAGCGTCGTCCCGTGTTCCGGCCCGGCATCAGACCGAGCCATCCGCGCCGACACCAGGCGCAAGACCACTCCACCATGAACCGGGTTGACGTCTCCATCATCGGCGGAGGTCCGACGGGCCTCTTCGCTTCGTTTTATGCCGGCCTGCGGGGCCTCTCCGTCCGCATCATCGACAGCCTGCCCGAACTGGGAGGCCAGCTGACCGCCCTCTATCCCGAAAAGTTCGTCTACGACATGCCGGGATTCCCCCAGGTCCTCGCCAAGGATCTGGCCGCCGGGCTGATCCGCCAGGGAACCCAGTTCCACCCCGAGCTCGTGCTGGAAGAGACCGCCGAAAGCCTGGAGCAGGACGACGAGGGCTACACCATCATCGGCGCCAAAGGGGAACGCTATCCCACCCGGACCATCATCATTTCGGCCGGAGCCGGAGCCTTCTCCCCCACCAAGATCGGACTCGCGGATGAAGACGCCTGGGTCGGCCGAGGGCTGGCCTACGGAGTCCGCAGCCTGGAGGCCTTCCGGGACAAGCGGGTGCTCATCCTCGGCGGCGGCGACTCGGCCTTCGACTGGGCCGTCCACCTCCACCCGATCGCCGCGTCGGTCGCCCTGGTCCATCGCCGCGACGTCTTCCGCGCCCACGAAGAGACGGTGAAGGAGGCCGAGGCGCTCGGCATTCCCTTCCACCTCTTCCAGGTCGTCAAGGAGATCCGAGGGGCCGAAGCGGTGGAATCGGTGGTCCTGGAAGACACAAGGACGAAGGAGTCGACCGAACTCCCCTGCGACGCCCTGGTCGTCAACATCGGCTTCAAGTCCAGCCTCGGCCCGCTCAAGGACTGGGGGCTGGAGATCGAAAAGAACCAGATCAAGGTCAACGAGCTTTACGAAACCTGTCTGCCCGGCGTCTTTGCCGTGGGGGATGTCTGCACCTTCGAGGGCAAGATCAAGCTGATCGCCACCGGGGTCGGGGAGGCAGCGACCGCCGTGTGCGTCGCCAAGACCCGACTCGATCCCACGGCCCGACTTTTTCCCGGCCACAGCAGCGATATGGACCTGCAAAAATGACGAAAACGTCGGGATCGCAACCGGTTTCGGGCCCGGACGTAGTAGGATGCAGTCCGAAGGAGCGACCGCATGTTTGCAGCCCTGTTGATTGCATCTGAAACCGGCCTGGTCGGCGGAGAGGTCCTCCAGACGAGGGACCCGCGCCCCCGGCTGGAGCTGCGCATCCCCGAACTCGATTTCCGGAGCCGCGGCCCGGCCATGGTCGAAGTGCAGACCCGCCAGAAGGAGGAGGAGATTCAGGCTCGGGCCACAATCCTGGTGGAAGACGAGCTTCCGATCATCCGTCCCTCCGCCGGAATCGAAGGCTTGGTGAGCGCCCTGCGCATCCGAGCACGAGAGGACCGCGACCTCATGCCCGTCGAAGGGATCCACCTGAAGGTCACCCCCAAGATGGTCGAAACCCCGGTCTCGGAAGAGACCGAACAGGCCTTCGCCATCCATTCGGCCGTAGAAGGCGTGATCCTCGGCGTCTGAAATCGTCTGATTCCAGGCAGATGAGCCTTTCCACCATCGCCCTGCTTCTGGCGGCGGGGCAGCCCGTCTGGGTGCCGCCGCCCCCCACCGAGTTTCAGAACGGAACCTGGGGACCCATCCGCCTGGGCGTCTCGCGCGACGCCGACCTGAAGGCCGCCCTGGATGCCGGGAAGGGAACCGTCCGACCCGAAGGCCTCCTCGTGCCCACCCACCCCGAGAGCGGCATCCGTGTGGATGTGCTGATGCAGGGCCGCGGAAGGGACGCCCTGGCCCGCGCCGTCCGCATCCAGTACCGCCCGGGAGTCTCCCCCAGCCTGGACTCGGTCGCCGAGCTCTGGGGTCCGCCCAGAATCGCCTTCGCTCCCATCCGCTGGGAAGACTGGGCGATCATGGCCTGGCCGGATCGCGGAGTGGCGGTCGAGAGCCGCCGGGTCGCCGATGAGAACGGCAGCCCTGTTTGGCGGCCGGAAGTCTGGTTCCTCGCCTCGCCGGACCGGCTCGACGCCGCCCTGGCCCCCTTCGTCGCCGAAGAGACCCCCGTCACCCGCCCCCCGGACCCCGGCGAGGATTGGGACGGCATCTATCGGTACAGGTTCGTCCGGGCCTCGGTCTCGATGGACAACAGCCCCGTGGTTCCGGCCGATCTGACCCGGAGGCGGCTGGAAGAGCTTCAGCGCCTCCTGATCGACGACCTGGGCCGCCGGGTTCCCGGGCCCATCGCCGGCAACGGGGACCGGGGGACGATCTCCGCCAACGTCCGTTTCGGCGGCATCAACCGGGAGGGCGAATCGAAGGTGACGGTCTCGGTGACGCTGGAGGCGGAGACCCCCTACGGCACCCGCCGGCTCTCGGCCTCAGAAGAACGGGTCATGACCTTCGACTTTCGCCGCCGAGCCCGCGATCTGGTGGACTCGGCCTTCGCCAACGTGGTGCGACGGATCGACGACGATCGAAGAAGGCTCGGACCGCCCGAAGTCGGCGAACGGCGCGAACAGGGACAGCAGATCTTCATGAACATCCTCGCCGGGGCCGTCGGCGGTCAGGAGTCCGGTCGAGGCCGGTAAACTGGTTGGGTCGGCAGGACGCCGAACGTCCTTGGAAGGCGGTGGAACCGCCGCTGTTCGTTGAGTCCCTCGTGAAGCCTTCCGCCCGCCTTGCCCTCTGCACCGCCCTGACTCTGGGGGCGGCGGCGGCGTTCGCCTCACCCCTGCCCCGGCGCATCCTGGTGATCCCGCTGGACGACCGGCCGGCCTCCGCCCAGCTCCCCGCCATGATCGCCGGACTCGCGGGAGCCGAAGTGGTCATGCCTCCCCGCGACATGCTCGGCCGCTTCGACCGCAACGGAGACCCGGAGAGGATCCTGGCCTGGCTTCGGAACTCGGTTGAGGCCTCCCGAGTCGATGCCGCCGTGGTCAGCCTGGACATGCTCGTCCATGGCGGCCTGATCGGCTCGCGAGCCCCGGAGCTGGGGTTCGAAGCCGGGAGGAGGAGGCTCATGGGGTTTTGGGCTTGGCGGCAGTCGCTGCCCCAGGTTCCGGTCTACGCCTTCTCCGCCATCACCCGCCTGGCTCCCACCGCCACGCTCGACCAGGCTCCCTGGCGGATGCAGGTCGCCCGGCTGGTCGAGTTGGAATCCCAGTGGGGACCTCGCCCGACCGCCGAGCAGGCCCGCCGGCTGCAGGCGCTCCGGCTGAAGATCCCGGCGCAGGACCTGGTCCGCTATCGGCAGACGCGCCGGAGAAACCTGGACCTCGCCCGGACCATGATCCAGATTCTGGGAGCCGGAGGCATGACCCATCTCGCCTTCGGGCAGGATGACGCCGCCGTCCACGGACCCCACCGAGACGAGCAGGCCCGCCTGGAATCCGAGACCGCCCGGGCCGGACTGGAATCCAGAACCACCTTCCTTCAAGGGATCGACCAGGTGGCCTCGGTTCTGGTGGCGCGGGCGATCGTCCAGGGGGCGGGGGCGAAGATCACGGTCGAGCCTCGCTGGGCCGACCCGGCCGGAGCCGCCCTCACCGCCCTCTACGAATCGGAGCCGGTGGCCGCCAGTCTGCGCGGCCAGGTCCAAGCCGCCGGCGCTGAAGTGGGTTCGGGCCCCGAGGCCCTCCAGGTCCACGTCAACACGCCCGGTTCGACTCCGGACCATGTCGAATTTCTCACCAGGTCCATCCTCGCCGACCTGCAGGCCGGGCGACAGGTGGGATTGGCCGACATCAACCTCGGCAAGGCCGGAATCCCCGACGCTCGCCTGACCCCGCGGCTGCTCCGGCCCGACCTCTTCCCCCGGCTCGGAGCCTGGGCGGGTTGGAACACCGCCGCCAACACCATGGGGACCGTGATCCCGGCCATGATCGTGCGCGAAGCGGCGCGGATCGGGGGCGTGGACCCAGGCAAGACCGCCCTGGAGACCCGCCGGCTCCTGCTTCATCGCCTCATCACCGACTGGCACTACCACGCCTTCACCCGGCCCCTCGCCTTCGCCATGATCGACGGAACCCCCGCCCCGCGCGAAAGCCTGCCGGCCCCCACCCTGTCGGCGGTCGAGGCCCTGGTGCGGCGCGACCTGGCGCCCCGAGCCCAGCGCTCCTTCCATGACCTGGTGGAAGGCGACGCGGCGGAAGGCCTGCGCATCACCGCCCTGCAGAGCCTGGACATCCGCCTGCCCTGGCCCCGAGCCTATGAGGTCGAAGTCGATTTTCAGCTGCTTTCTGAGCGGACACGATGAACACGGGATTCCTTGAATACGAGCACGCCGGCCGACCCTATGTGGTCTTTGTCCCCCGTGAGGCCGAAACGCCGCCCCCGGCCATCCTCTTTCTGCACGGCAGCGGGGAGTCCGGCACCGACGGGCTGAAGCAGATCCTCACCGGCCTGGGCAGCGCCGTCATGCTCGACCGGGAGAAGTGGCCGTTCCAGATCGTCTTTCCCCAGAAGCCAGATTTTCGGCAGCTCTGGCCGACGGAGCTTGAGGCGCTGAACGGCATCCTCCGGGAAGTGGAGCAGAGGCACCCCTCCGACCCTCACCGGCGGTACCTCACCGGCCTCAGCCAGGGAGGCCACGCCGTCTTCAACCTCGCCGACAAGCTCCACTGGCAGTTCGCCGCCTGCGCCCCCGTCTGCGGCTGGCTGACGATGCGCGAAGGGATGGGCGCTGAGCCGCCCGCTCCGGGCGAGGCCGCCGCGATCGCCCGCCGCGAGGCCGAAGAGGCGATCGGCCGGTTCCGATCTCTGCCGATCTGGGCGTTCCACGGCGGGAAGGACGGCGTCGTGGGCCCTGGTCCGGCCGAGGCGATCATCCGAGCCATTGCCGAGTCGGGAGGCGACGCAAAGTTCACCCTCTTCCCCGAAGCCGACCACAACTCCTGGGATCCCGCCTACCGAACCCAGGACCTGGGGAGCTGGTTCCTGCGGCACACCCTCCGGTAGACTGATGTCTATGATCTCGCGCCTCTCCGGCCGGCTCCTGGAGCTGGGCTCCGACCGGCTGGTCGTCGACTGCCACGGAGTCGGCTACGAGGTCCATGCCTCCCAGGGGACCCTCGCCTCGGCCGGGGAGATCGGCGAGGACGTGGACCTTTACGTCCGCCAGATCATCCGGGAGGACGAGCACCTCCTCTACGGCTTCCTGACCCCCGGGGCCCGAAGGCTCTTCGACCTGCTCCGCGAGGTGAAGGGCTGCGGCGCGAAGATCAGTCTCGCCGTCCTCGACACTCTCGGCGAGGAGGGGGCGGCAGCCGCCCTCGCCTCGGGAGACGCCCGGGCTCTCGCCCAGACCTCGGGAGTCGGTCCCAAGCTCGCCGAACGCATGATCCTCGAGCTGAAGGACAAGGCGGCGGCGGTCGGCGCACCGCTGCGGCCGGTCGTGAAGGAACGGGCCGCTCCAACCGACGAGCTTGTGGAGGCCCTGATGGCCCTCGGCTACCGGCGAGGCGAGGCCGAAGAGGCAGCCGGACCGGCTCGGGCCGAAGCCGAGGACCTGGAAGGCAGGCTCCGCGCCGCCCTGAGGAGGCTGAACCGCTGACATGACTCGCCACGACGACTCACTGGACCCCCGCGAAGTGGTCGGCGACGGCTCGGGCGATCCGGGCCTGCGGCCCAAGACGCTCGACGGCTTCATCGGTCAGCCGGAGATCCGCTCAAACCTCTCCGTCTACCTGAAGGCCGCCCTGCAGCGAACGGAACCCCTCGACCACGTTCTGCTCTACGGCCCGCCCGGACTCGGAAAGACGACGCTGGCCCACATCGTCGCCTACGAGATGGCGGCCTCGATCCATGTCACCAGCGGCCCGGCGATCCAGATTCCAGGCGATCTGGTGGGCATCCTGACGAATCTGGAGGCGGGCTCCGTCCTCTTCATCGACGAAATCCACCGGCTCAGCCGACCGGTCGAAGAGATCCTCTATCCGGCGATGGAGGACGGCAAGGTGGACATCCTGATCGGCAAGGGGCCCGCCGCCCGGTCGATCCGCCTGGACGTGCCGCCGTTTACCGTGATCGGGGCCACCACCCGCCAGGGTCTGCTCACCGGACCTCTCCGCGACCGATTCGGCATCGTCCTCAGCTTCGGCTTCTATCCGCCGGACGAGCTGCGCCTGATCATCGAGCGGACGGCGAGCCTCCTGGGATTCCCGGTGACCGCCGATGCCGCCGAAGAGCTTGCCCGACGCAGCCGAGGCACCCCCCGCATCGCCAACCGCCTGGTCCGAAGGGTCCGCGACTTCGCCCAGGTCGGCGGCAGCGACCGGATCAGCCTGAACACCGCCCAAGACGCCCTGGACCGGCTCCAGGTAGATGCCCGTGGGCTGGACCGGATCGACCGCCTGATCCTCAACGCCCTCACCGAACGCTACCGGGGCCGCCCCGTGGGACTGGACAACCTGGCCGCCACGATCGGCGAAGACGCCCAGACCCTGGAAGAGGTCTACGAGCCCTATCTGATCCAGCAGGGCCTGATGCTGCGCACGCCTCGGGGCCGGTGGGCCACGCGGGCCGCCTGGGAACACCTGGGTCGGACACCTCCCTCCGACTCCGACGCCTCGCCCGGACTCTTCGAAGAATGAGGCCGGGAGTCTCCGTCCACCGCTTCGGCCGAACCCGAGGAGCGGGGTCGCTCATCGGCCTCCACCCCGAACTCAGCCCCGGCGTCTTCCGAAACGAGGAGGTCCTGGCCGATGTTCTGACCCGCATGTTCGACGGACTCAAGTCTCTGGGGCTCCTCACATCCCAGACCGCCGTCGTCCTCCCCCAGCACCTGGGGCTGAGCCTCTATCTGATGAACGAGTGGCCGTGGGTCACCAGACAGGCGCAGTCGTCCCAGGCGCTGCTCTGGTCGGTGCTGGACGACAAGGTCTGGATTCCGGTCGCCGCCCTGGGAGCCGCCTGGCAGAGACCTTATGGCGAGGCGGTTCGTGGGCTCTTCCTCCGATGGAAGGCGCCTCGGGTCGCGGGCGTGTGGCAGGCGGTCATGAGCCGGCTCGCCGAGCAGTTTCGGGTCATCCTGATCCCCGGAACGGTTCCTCTGCCGGAGCCAGGAGCGGCCGACGGACGGCTGACCTGCGGGCGCGACGTGTGGACCGGAATGGCCTCCACCGGCGTCATCTACGGCCCGGATGGGGCCCTCCTGAGCCCGCCGGCAATCGGAAGCCGCCCGGATCGACTCGAATCGAGCCTGCTGTTCATGCAGCCCCGGACGCCTGAACCGAGGGTCGTCTCCACGCCGCTTGGACGCCTGACCGTCGGCATCGGCCAGGAGGCGACCGACCCGGACTGGATGACCGAGCTCCAGATGGCCGACATCATCGCCTGCCCCGCCTCGCCGTTCGGTTCGCCGGAGTCCGATGCCGGGTGGCAGAAATCGATGCAGCAGCTCGGCGCCCTGGCCGCCGTCCGGGTGATGATGCAGGGGAGGTTCTTCGAATACAGCCTCTCCGGTCTGCCTCAGGCGTCTCTGCTGGGCGAGGCCTGCCCGATCCCCCAGAGCGGCTCGGCGACCCGCATCCTTCAGCTGGGCTTGTGATTCGCCGCCAGCCGGGCGAAGAAGTTCGCCTTCAGCCGGTCCGAATCGAAGTCCAAGACGACCTGAATCGGGCGTGAACCGTTTTCAGGCGGGCCGGCGACCGTCTCGATCCTCGCCGCCGAGGGGTCCAGCAGAATCTCCACCAGGGCCAGATCCCACAAGACCCGCAGGTCGCGGCCCCGATCCAGGTGGCCGTACCAGTGGTGCATCAGAAACTCGCTCACGGGTCCGGCTGGAAGCCCGGCGCGGGTCTCGTCCCAGCCGAACGTGAACCGGGCGGCCACGTTCACCGGGAGGATGAGGGTCGGCAGGTCGGCGACATCCAGCACCTCGTCGATCGCATGAATGTCCATCGAGCAGTTGAAGTCGCGCTTGCGCCAGATTCCGGTCGCCTCGTCATACGATGTCCCGAGCAGCGCCAGGCTCATGCCGCTCACGATCTCCGGGTGGATCATGAGGGCCGAAGCGACGTTGGTCAGGGCCCCCAGACCGAGGACGGTCACCCGGTTCTCCGGCCCTCGCGCCGAAGCCTCGGCGATGATCGTCCGGGCCGCCGTGGAATCCTGCCACCTCTGATCGCCGAAGTCATAGACCCGCCGAGCCGCCCCGCGTGGATGCGGGATGTCCAGACGGCCGAGAAGCGAGAGCAGAACCTCGTTCAGCCTCTGGCTCGCTTCCAGCGTCTCCGGCACCGCCCAATGAGCCACCTGCCACTGGGCCGAACCCAGGGCCAAGACCTCGAACTCGGGAGCCCGGACGGCGCCGACAATGGCAAACAGGTCGTCGACCTCATTCGCCGTGTCGGCGTCGATGATGACGGGCAAGGGCGGCATCAGGGATCACCCTACCCGCCTTCCTGCCTGGTCCGCTCGACCGGGGCGGGCTCAGCTTCCCGGCCCGGCCAGCAGGAACCCGTAGGCCGCCGACTGAGGACCGGTCTGCTGGTGGATCGTGAACTCGCTTGCCAGGGGCGAGCTCCGGTTGCTGAACCAACGCTCCGCCCCCGGCCACTGCCGGATGTCCGGGTGGACCGTCTTGAAGGCCCACTGCTTGTCCCACGCCCCCAGACCGCTCGGCTCGCCCTCGATCCGCCACGGTCCATAGGGGGTCAGGCCGGGGTGAAACTCGCCCCGCACGAAGGAGTCCATGTGGAAGATCACTTCGGGATGCCGCGGCCCGATGCCCGTGATCCAGGTCATGTTCAGCGGGTTCGCCCCCATGAAGTAGTCGGCCGTCGTCTCGACGGCGGTGTGATAGGCGGCCGCCCGGGCCGGATCGGACCGCCTGGCAACCCCCCAACCGACGATGGCGGGCAGAGCCCAGGGAGTGGTCTGCTGACCGATGAGCATCGGCATCGAGAAGTTGCCGCCGAAGCGCATCGCCCGGCGCTCGGCTGTAGCGGTGAAGCTGTCGGCCGCATTGAGGGCCAGCCGGCGGGTCTTGGCATGAATCGCCTGGTCCGGGGTCCCCTTGCCGCCGGGCAGAGCGTGAAGCATGAGCGCCCAGGCCGGCAGATCCCAGAGAAGCTCGGCATCGGGGATCGGCTGGACGTACCGACCCACCTCGGCTTCGAAGGCCTTGTCTCCGGTGGCTCGGAAGAGGGCCGCCGCCGCATAGGCTCGGTAGGCCGCCAACCGAGCGCCCCCGACCTCCTTCGCCTCATCGCCCGGCCGGATGTTCTTCCCCGCCCAGGCATACGACTCCCGGGCCTCCTTGATCCAGTCGACCCCTTCCGGATCACGAACCCCGGCGATCGCCAGAGCCTGGGCCAGCTGGGCCGCCGCTCCGGCATACTTGAAGGTGCTGAACGGGTCCTCTCCGCTCACCGTGTAGGTTCGGTGGACGTCCTGCCAGCTGCCCAGGCGGACGTTGTTCGGGCCGGAGTCGCTGCCGAAGTGGTCGCCACAGACCCGCGAGCCGACCCCGCCCGTGCCCCAGCCCTTCACGATCAGCTCGCGGCGGAGCCGGTGGTAGAACCTCGGCAGCCAGGCCGCTTCGTCGATCATGTCGGGCACCCGGTTCCCGCTCTCGGGAATGTTCAGGTCGCCGTCCCGGAAGGCCGCCGGCTTCAGCTCATAGGTGACCAGCATCTCCATCGCGGGCCGAAGGTGGCTCAGATAGCCGTCCCAGTCGCCCGCATCCTGGTACCAGCCCCAGACATCCAGCGGACCTCGAAGGCCGGCCTCGATGGCGGGCTTGTCCTCCGGCGCATTGTCC